>NZ_JAGLEJ010000024.1 GCF_023145115.1 Algiphilus sp. | reverse complement strand
TCACGGGCGCGGCGCAGATGGACGGAGCGATTCTGGTGGTGTCGGCTGCTGACGGCCCGATGCCGCAGACGCGGGAGCACATTCTTCTGGCGCGTCAGGTGGGCGTGCCGTACATCGTGGTCTTCCTGAACAAGGCGGACATGGTGGACGACGCGGAGCTGCTCGAGCTGGTGGAGATGGAGGTCCGTGATCTTCTGAACCAGTACGACTTCCCTGGCGACGAGACGCCGATCGTGACGGGTTCGGCGCTGAAGGCGCTGGACGGTGACGAGGGCGAGCACGGCTCGCAGGCGATCGACAAGCTGATCGAGGCGCTGGACGCGTTCATTCCGGAGCCGGAGCGCGCGATTGACGGCGCCTTCCTGATGCCGGTGGAGGACGTGTTCTCGATCTCGGGCCGCGGCACGGTGGCGACGGGGCGCGTGGAGCGCGGCGTGGTGAAGGTCGGCGAGGAGATCGAGATCGTCGGCATCAAGGCGACCACCAAGACGACGGTGACGGGCGTCGAGATGTTCCGCAAGCTGCTGGACCAGGGCGAGGCGGGGGACAACATCGGCGTTCTGCTGCGCGGCACGAAGCGCGAGGACATTGAGCGCGGCCAGGTGCTGTGCAAGCCGGGCTCGATCAAGCCGCACACGCAGTTCGAGTGCGAGGTGTACATCCTGAAGAAGGAAGAGGGCGGCCGTCACACGCCGTTCTTTGCGGGCTACCGCCCGCAGTTCTACTTCCGGACGACGGACGTGACCGGCAACGTGACGCTGCCGGAAGGCGCGGAGATGGTGATGCCGGGCGACAACGTCAATCTGAAGGTGGAGCTGATTGCGCCGATCGCGATGGAGGAGGGTCTGCGCTTCGCCATCCGCGAGGGCGGCCGCACCGTCGGCGCCGGCGTGGTGGCAAAGATCATCGCCTGAAGCGGCGGGGCACGACCCCATCCGTTTCCTGTTCTTTCAATAACCGAGTCCAGTAAGCATGGCCGCAGCTAGCCAATCGATACGCATCCGGCTCAAAGCCTTCGATCATCGTCTGATCGACCGGTCGGCGCGTGAAATCGTGGAAACCGCCAAGCGCACCGGTGCGCTTGTGCGCGGTCCCATCCCGCTTCCGACCCGCCGCGAGCGCTACACGATCCTGGTGTCGCCGCACGTCTACAAGGACGCGCGTGACCAGTACGAGATCCGTACGCACAAGCGGCTCATGCAGATCGTCGATCCCACCGAGAAGACCGTGGACGCGCTGTCCAAGCTGGATCTTCCGGCGGGCGTCGAAGTCCAGATCAAGCTCGGCTGAGGCGCACGGGAGCGATAGAGATGAGTATCGGAATCGTGGGCATCAAGCGCGGCATGACGCGGATCTTCACCGACGCCGGTGCGTCGGTGCCGGTCACCGTGATCGAGTGCGAGCCCAACCGCATCACCTGCATCAAGACCGCGGAGACGGACGGCTATCGCGCCATCCAGGTCACGGTCGGCGAGGCCAAGCCGCAGCGCCTGAGCAAGGCCGAGCTGGGGCACTTCAAGGCCTCCGGGGTCGCGCCGGGCAAGGGGCTGTGGGAAATGCGTCTCGAGGACGGCGAGGACGAGGGCCTCGAGCCGGGTACCGAGATCCGGGTCGACCGCTTCAGCGAGGTCAAGACCGTTGACGTGCGCGGCACGAGCATCGGCAAGGGCTTCGCCGGCACCGTCAAGCGCTGGGGCTTCGGCGGCGGCCGTGCGACCCACGGCGCTTCGCTGTCGCATCGCACGCCGGGCTCGATCGGTCAGAACCAGTCGCCGGGCCGCGTGTTCAAGGGCAAGAAGATGTCCGGTCAGATGGGCAACGAGCGGGTCACGACCCTCAACCTGGACGTGGTGCGCGTGGACGCCGAGCGCAACCTGCTGCTGGTCAAGGGCGCGGTGCCGGGTGCCCGTGGCGGCACGGTCATTGTGCGCCCGAGTAATCGCGGCTGAACCGGACGCTGAAGGAAGCAATCATGGAATTGGCAATGAAGAGCGGCGGTAGCGCGGTGCAGGTGGCCGATGCCGTCTTTGCCGCGGAGTTCAACGAAGCGCTGGTACATCAGGTAGTGACCGCCTATCTCGCTGGCGGGCGCGCGGGCACCAAGGCCCAGAAGACGCGCTCGGAAGTCAGTGGCGGCGGCAAGAAGCCGTGGCGCCAGAAGGGTACCGGCCGCGCGCGGGCGGGCAGCATCCGCAGCCCGATCTGGCGCGGCGGCGGCGTGACCTTCGCGGCGCGTCCGCGCGACTTCGAGCAGAAGGTCAACCGCAAGATGTATCGCGGTGCGCTGCGCAGCATCCTCTCGGAGCTGGGCCGTCGCGAGCATCTGCTGGTGGTATCGGACATCGAGGCCTCGGGCAAGACCAAGGATCTGGCCGCGAAGCTGCGCGAGCTGGGCGCCGAGGATGCGCTGATCGTGGTCGAGACGGTCGAGCAGTCGCTGTTCCTCGCTGCGCGCAATCTGCCGGGCGTCTCGGTCGTGGATACCGACGCCGTCAACCCGGTCAGCCTGCTGGCCCACCAGAAGGTGGTGGTGACCGAGGCGGCCATCCGCAAGTTCGAGGCCTGGCTGTCATGAACGTCGATCGACTCCACCAGATCATCCGCGCGCCGCTGATCTCCGAAAAGAGCAACCGCGTCGCGGAGAATGACCAGCAGGTCGTCTTCAAGGTTGCGCGCGATGCCACCAAGCCGGAAATCCGCGAGGCGGTCGAGAAGCTGTTCGACGTCCGCGTCACCGGTGTGAGCACGCTCAACGTCAAGGGCAAGACCAAGCGCTTCGGCCGTTCGACCGGCCGACGCTCCGATTGGAAGAAGGCCTACGTGACCCTCGCCGAGGGGAGCGAGATCGACTTCCTCGGTTCAGCGAGCTAGAGGACATCATGGCTATCCAGAAGAGCAAGCCGACGTCGAACGGACGCCGCCACCAGGTCAAGGTCGTCAACAAGGACCTTCACCGGGGCGGGCCGCACGCGCCGCTGGTCGAGAAGCAGTCGCGCAGCGGCGGCCGCAACAACGCGGGTCGCATCACCACGCGTCATCGCGGGGGCGGCCACAAGCAGGCCTACCGCGTCGTCGACTTCAAGCGCGACAAGGACGGCGTGCCTGCGCGCGTCGAGCGCCTCGAGCACGATCCCAACCGGAGCGCGCATATCGCGCTGCTGGTCTATGCGGATGGCGAGCGGCGCTATATCATTGCGCCGCGCCACCTGAAGGTCGGCGATCAGGTGTTCAGTGGCGAGTCGGCGCCGATCAAGCCCGGCTGCTGCCTGCCGATGCGCAACATCCCGGTCGGCTCCACCGTTCACTGCATCGAGATGCGGCCCGGCAAGGGTGCCCAGATGGGGCGTTCGGCCGGCGCGGCGGTGCAGCTGGTGGCGCGTGAAGGTGCCTACGTCACGCTGCGCATGCGCTCCGGCGAGATGCGCAAGGTGCTTTCGGAGTGCCGTGCCGTCATCGGCGAAGTGGGCAACTCCGAGCACAGCCTGCGCGTGCTGGGCAAGGCCGGCGCCAAGCGCTGGAAGGGTGTCCGTCCGACCGTGCGCGGCACGGTGATGAACCCCGTCGACCATCCGCACGGCGGTGGCGAGGGACGTTCCGGGCAGGGCAACCCGCATCCGGTTTCGCCCTGGGGCGTTCCGACCAAGGGTTACAAGACGCGCTCCAACAAGCGCACCGACCAGTTCATCGTGCGCAAGCGCACGGCGAAGAAGAAGAAGTAACGAGGTATTCGAGATGCCACGTTCATTGAAGAAGGGACCATTCGTGGACCACCACCTGGCCAAGAAGGTCGACGAGGCGCAGTCATCGCGCGTCAAGCGGCCGATCAAGACCTGGTCGCGGCGCTCGATGGTGACGCCCGACATGGTCGGCCTGACCATGCAGGTGCACAACGGCCGGCAGCACATGCCGGTGTTCGTGACCGAGAACATGGTCGGGCACAAGCTCGGTGAGTTCGCTCCGACGCGGACCTTCAAGGGCCACGTCGCCGACAAGAAGGCACGCTGATCATGCAGACCCACTCCGTTTTGCGTTTCGCGCGGCTGTCGCCGCAGAAGGGGCGCCTGGTGGCCGACCAGGTCCGCGGCAAGCCCGTGGATCAGGCGCTGCAGGTGCTGCGCTTCTCGAACAAGAAGGCCGCAGGCGTGATCCGCAAGGTGCTCGAGTCCGCCATCGCCAACGCCGAGAACAACTTCGGCGCCGATGTCGACGAGCTGCGCATCTCCGAGATCATGGTCGATGCGGGCCCGCAGATTAAGCGCATGATGCCGCGCGCCAAGGGGCGCGCCGACCGCATCGTGAAGCCCACCAGTCACATCACGATTCGCGTCGCGGATCAGTAAGCGCAGGACGAGATTCCATGGGTCACAAGGTTCACCCCAACGGGTTCCGGCTCGGCATCACCACCAAGTGGACGTCGAACTGGTACGCCGAGCGCGAGACGTATCGCGACCAGCTCGCCACCGATCTCGAGGTGCGCGACTTCGTGCGCAAGCGCCTGGCCAAGGCATCGGTGTCGCGCGTGCAGATCGACCGGCCGTCGAAGTCGGCCCGTCTGACGATCCACACCGCGCGCCCGGGCATCGTGATCGGCAAGAAGGGCGAGGACATCGAGAAGCTCAAGCAGGACATTGCGGAGAAGATGGGCCTGCGCGCCGACGCCGTGCACGTCTCGGTCGAGGAGATCCGCAAGCCGGAGCTCGATGCCAACCTCATCGCCGAATCCGTCGCCCAGCAGCTCGAGCGCCGCATCATGTTCCGCCGCGCCATGAAGCGCTCGGTGCAGAACGCCATGCGCATCGGCGCGGGCGGCATCAAGATCCAGGTCTCGGGTCGTCTCAACGGCGCCGAGATTGCGCGCACCGAGTGGTACCGCGAGGGTCGTGTGCCGCTGCACACGCTGCGCGCCCACATCGACTACGGCTTCGCCGAGGCGCATACCACCTACGGGACCATCGGCGTCAAGGTCTGGGTATTCCACGGCGAGCAGTTCGAGGCCGAGAAGGCCGCCGAGCCGGCTGAAGCCACCAGCTAAGGAGACCGCCCGCCATGATGCAACCCAAGCGCACCAAGTTCCGCAAGCAGCAGAAGGGCCGCAACCGCGGCCTGGCGCAGCGCGGCAACAAGGTCTCGTTCGGTGAGTACGGTCTGAAGTGCATGGAGCACGGTCGGCTGACCGCGCGCCAGATCGAGGCCGCCCGTCGTGCCATCAACCGTCACGTCAAGCGCGGCGGCAAGCTGTGGATCCGGATATTCCCGGACGTCCCGGTCAGCGAGAAGCCCCTCGAAGTCCGTATGGGCAAGGGCAAGGGCAACGTCGAGTACTGGGCCGCCAAGGTACAGCCGGGCCGCATGCTCTACGAGATGGAGGGCATCTCGGAAGAGGTCGCGCGCGAGGCGTTCCGCCTGGCGGCGGCGAAGCTTCCCGTGAAGTGTGAATTCGTCAACCGGACGATCATGTGATGAAGAGCACCGATTACCTCAAGAGCCTGTCCGGCAAGGACGACGGCGCGTTGCGCGAGGAACTCGAGTCCCTGCGCAAGGAGCAGTTCAATCTGCGCATGCAGGCCGCGACCGGCCAGCTGACGCAGCATCACCGCGCCCGCGAGGTGCGGCGCAACATCGCGCGCGTCAAGACCATGATGCGCGCGGCCAAGGGTTAACGGACGAATACGATGTCGGAAGCGAATCAGGAAAGCAGCAGCATCGAGCGCCTCATCTACGGGTACGTCGTGTCCAACAAGATGGACAAGACGGCGACCGTGGTCATCGAGCGCCGCGTCAAGCACGGGCTGTACAACAAGTACATCCGTCGGTCGACGCGCATGAAGGTGCACGACGCCGACAACACCGCACGCGTGGGCGACCTCGTGTCGATCCGTTCGTGCCGTCCGGTCTCCCGCGACAAGCATTTCACCCTGGTCGAGGTGGTCGAGCGCGCCACCGACCTTTCCGCAGCCAGCTGAGGGCCCGAAGATGATTCAACAGGAATCCACTCTGCTGGCCGCCGACAACAGTGGCGCGAAGCTCGTGCAGGTGATCCGAGTGCGCGGCTCCACGGGTCGTCGCTACGCGCACATCGGCGATGTCGTGAAGGTCAGCGTCAAGGACGCCATCCCGCGCGGCAAGGTCAAGAAGGGCGAGGTGCACAACGCGGTGGTCGTGCGCACCCGTCATCCGGTGCGCCGTCCCGACGGGTCGGCCATCCGCTTTGACACCAACGCCGCGGTGCTGCTCGACAACAAGGGCGACCCCATCGGCACCCGCATCTTCGGGCCCGTGACCCGCGAGCTGCGTGAGAAGTACATGCGCATCATCTCGCTGGCACCCGAAGTGCTCTAGCGCCAGGCAGGTATCGAGTCATGAAGAGAATTCGCAAGGGCGACGACGTCGTCGTCACCACCGGCAAGGACAAGGGACGCCGCGGCACGGTGTCGCGCGTGGTCGATGACCAGCGCGTCGTGGTCGAGGGCGTCAACATCGCCAAGAAGCACCAGAAGCCGGATCCCAACGCCGGCGTGCCCGGCGGTGTCGTCGACAAGGAGATGCCGCTGCACATCTCCAACGTGATGCTCTGGAATCCCAAGGCCGAGAAGGGCGACCGGATCGGTTTCCGGGTCGAGGGCGAGGGCAGCGACGCGCGCAAGGTGCGCTACTTCAAGTCGAATGGTGAGGTGGTCGATGTCTGAGCAGGCCGCATCGAAGTCCGTGCCCAATCTGCAGGCGGCTTACCGCGACAAGATCCGCGGCGAGCTGCAGCAGCAGCTGGGCTGCAACATCCACGCGGTGCCCCGCGTGCTCAAGGTCACCCTGAACATGGGTGTCGGCGAAGCCGTGCGCGACCGCAAGGTGCTCGAGCACGCCGTGTCCGACCTGACCACGATCGCGGGTCAGAAGCCGGTGATCACCAAGGCGCGCAAGGCCATCGCGGGCTTCAACATCCGCGAGGAGTTCCCGATCGGCACCATGGTGACGCTGCGCGGGAGCCGCATGTACGAGTTCCTCGAGCGCCTGATCCATATCGGCATGCCGCGCATGCGCGACTTCCGGGGCATCCCGGCGCGCGGATTCGACGGCCGGGGCAACTTCAACTTCGGGATCAACGAGCAGATCATCTTCCCGGAGATCGATTACGACAAGGTCGACAAGATCCGTGGCATGAACATCACGATCACGACCTCCGCACGCAATGACGAGGAAGGCCGCATGCTGCTCGACGCCTTCGGCTTCCCCTTCCGCAAGTAAGAGCGACGAACAGGCATGGCAAAGAAAGGCATGGTCAACCGCGAGCGCAAGCGTCAGAAGCTCGTGGCCAAGTACGCGAACAAGCGTGCCGAGCTGAAGAACATCATCAGCAGCGAGAGCGCGAGCTTCGAGGACAAGCAGGCGGCGGTGGCCGCCCTGCAGAAGCTGCCGCGCGACTCCAGCCCGATCCGCGTGCGCAACCGCTGCGCCGTCACCGGCCGTCCCCGCGGCGTGTACCGGAAGTTCGGCCTGGGCCGCAACAAGCTGCGCGAGGCCGCCATGAACGGCGAAGTCCCGGGCCTGAAGAAGTCGAGCTGGTAGGAGCCGAATCATGAGCATGAACGACCCCATCAGCGACTTCCTCACCCGCATCCGCAACGGCCAGGCGGCGGGCAAGCGCAGCGTCACCGCGCCTGCCTCCAAGCTCAAGCTGCACATCGCGGAGGTGCTCAAGGCCGAGGGCTACATCTCCGACGTCGCCGTCAGCGGTGAGGGGGCAGAAGCCATCGTGACGGTGACGCTGAAGTACTTCGGCGGCAAGCCGGTCATCGAGCGCATCGAGCGCGCAAGCAAGCCGTCGCTGCGCATCTTCCGCGGCAAGGACGACCTGCCCAGCGTGCTGGGCGGCCTCGGCGTCGCCATTGTCTCGACCTCGCGCGGGCTGCGTACCGACCGCCAGGCGCGTGCCGAGGGGATCGGCGGGGAAGTCCTCTGCTACGTCGCCTGACGCGACGCTCATTCGTTCCTATTTCCGGGAAATCGCAACATGTACCGAGTCGCTAAAGCGCCGATCACGGTCCCCAAGGGGGTCGAGGTCACCATCAACGGCCGCGACGTGCAGGTCAAGGGCAGCAAGGCCACGCTGAACATGACTCTGAACGACGGTGTGGACGTCGAGCTCGAGGGCGACCAGCTGCGCGTCTCCAACGCCAGCGCCGAGAAGGATCCGGCGATGGCGGGCACCGTGCGCGCCAACATCAACAACATGGTCACCGGGGTCTCCAGCGGCTTCGAGCGCAAGCTGCAGCTTGTCGGCGTGGGCTACCGCGCGCAGGCGCAGGGCGCCAAGCTGAACCTCCAGCTGGGCTACTCGAACCCCATCGACTACGAACTGCCGGAGGGGGTCAGCGTGCAGACGCCGACCCAGACCGAGATCGTGCTCTCGGGCAGTGATCGCCAGGCCGTCGGGCAGGCCGCCGCGGAAATCCGCGCGCTGCGTCCGCCGGAACCGTACAAGGGCAAGGGCGTCCGCTATGAAGGCGAGCGCATTGTCATGAAGGAAGCCAAGAAGAAGTAGCGCCTCAGGATCAGAGCCATGCAAGCAAAGAAGATCAATCGCCAGCGCCGTGCGCGCAAGGCGCGCGCCAAGATCCGGCTCCAGGGGCACTACCGCCTCTGCATCAACCGGACGCCGCGCCATATCTACGCGCAGATCATCGCTCCCGATGCCTCGCGCACCGTGGCGGCGGCGGCAACCACCGAGAAGACCCTGGCCGAGGGGCTGGACGGCTCCACCGGCAATGTCGCGGCGGCCACGCGCGTGGGCGCGGAGATCGCCCGTCGGGCCAAGGAGCTCGGCATCACCTCGGTCGCCTTCGACCGCTCGGGATTCAAGTACCACGGTCGCGTGAAGGCGCTCGCCGACGCCGCCCGTGAAGCCGGACTGGAGTTTTAGGACATGGCCAAGCAGGACAACCAGTACGACAGCGGGCAGGGCAGTGATCTCGCCGAGAAGCTGATCACCATCAACCGCGTCTCCAAGACGGTGAAGGGCGGCAAGCAGTTCGCCTTCACCGCGCTCACCGTGGTGGGTGACGGTCAGGGCCGCGTCGGCTTCGGCTACGGCAAGGCGCGCGAGGTCCCGGTCGCCATTCAGAAGGCGATGGAGCGGGCGCGGAAGACCATGGTCAGCGTGGCGCTGTCCGGCGAGACCGTGCAGCACGCCATCGAGGGCAACCACGGCGCCACGCGCGTGCTGGTGCGCCCCGCGTCGAGCGGTACCGGCGTGATCGCAGGTGGTGCCATGCGCGCCGTCTTCGAGGTGGCCGGCGTGCAGAACGTGCTCGCCAAGAGCTACGGCTCGCGCAATCCGATCAACCTGGTGCGGGCGACCATCAACGCGCTGTCGGCCATGCACCTCCCCGAAGAGGTCGCGGCCAAGCGCGGCAAGACCGTCGAGGAGCTGCTGGGCACGGAGGCGACGACCCATGCCTGAGCAGAAGAAGATCCGCGTGACGCTGGTGCGCTCGCTTGCCGGTCGCCTCCAGCAGCACCGCAACAACGTCAACGGCCTCGGTCTGCGCAAGATCGGCGACAGCCGCGAGGTGATCGCGACGCCGGCGAACATGGGCATGGTCCGCAAGGCCGAGTTCCTGCTGCGCGTCGAGGAAGTCTGACACCGGGGTCCGGGCACCGGGCAGCGGCCTCTCCTCGAGGGTGCCGGGCGCCAGTTCCCCCCACTGCGTTTCTCTGGAATACGATATGAAGCTCAACGACATCCATCCCGCAGCCGGCTCCAAGACCGCGCGTAAGCGGCTCGGTCGCGGCATCGGCTCCGGTCTCGGCAAGACCGGCGGCCGCGGGCACAAGGGTCAGCACGCGCGCTCAGGCGGGTACCACAAGGTCGGCTTCGAGGGCGGCCAGATGCCGCTGCAGCGTCGTCTGCCCAAGCGCGGTTTCCGGTCGATGGCGGCCGGCGGCACCGCCGAGATCCGCCTTTCCGACATCGAGCGCTGCGGTCTGGAGAGCATCGACCTCGCCGCGCTGAAGGAAGCGGGCGTGGTGGCACGCGGCGCCGATCGCGCCAAGATCATCGCCACCGGCAGCATCAGCCGGAAGGTCACGATCAGCGGCGTCGGCGTGACCAAGGGTGCGCGCGCGGCCATCGAGGCCGCCGGCGGCAGTATCGCCGACGCGCCGGCCGCCTGAAGCCTCCCACCAACCGCAAGCTCCAGCAGTCCAGATCATGGCCCGCAAACAGCAGAACGCCGCCGGCGCCGCCACTCCCGGCATGAAGCCCGACCTGTCGAAGCTCGGCGAGGTGCGTTCGCGCCTGCTCTTCGTGCTGGGCGCGCTGGTGGTCTATCGCGTGGGCAGCTTCATTCCGGTGCCGGGGATCGACCCCGTGCAGCTGGCACAGCTCTTCGAGGCGCAGCGCGGGACCATCCTGGACATGTTCAACATGTTCTCGGGCGGTGCGCTGGAGCGCCTTTCGATCTTCGCCCTCGGTGTCATGCCGTACATCTCGGCGTCGATCATCATGCAGCTTCTCACTGCCGTGGTGCCGACTCTCAAGGAACTGCGCAAGGAAGGCGAGCAGGGGCGTAGGACGATCACCCGCTACACGCGCTACGGCACCCTGGTGCTGGCCGGCTTCCAGTCGATCGGCGCATCGGTCGCACTGCAGAACTCGGGCGTTGCCTTCCATCCCGGCATCGGGTTCATCTTCGTGGCCGCGGTCTCGCTGACCACGGGCACCATGTTTCTGGTGTGGCTCGGCGAGCAGGTCACCGAGCGCGGCATCGGCAACGGCATCTCGATCCTGATCTTCGCGGGCATCGTGGCCGGCCTGCCGTCGGCACTGGGGTCGATCGCGCAGCTCACGAGCGAGGGCGAGATGAGCGCCTTCCAGGTGCTGATCATCATGGTGCTCGCGGTGCTGGTCACCTGGTTCATCGTGTTCATGGAGCGCGCCCAGCGCCGGATCCCCGTGCAGCACGCGCGCCGCCAGCAGGGCCGCCGCGTGTTCGCCGCGCAGACCCAGCACCTGCCGCTGAAGGTCAACATGGCCGGCGTCATCCCGCCGATCTTCGCCTCCAGCATCATTCTGTTCCCGGCATCGATGATCCGCTTCTTCGGCGAGGCCGGGTCGGGAACCATGGGCGCCATTGCGAACACGCTCTCGCCGGGGCAGCCGGTCTACATCCTGCTCTACGCGAGCATGATCATCTTCTTCTGCTTCTTCTACACGGCGCTGGTGTTCGATTCCAAGGACACCGCCGACAACCTCAAGCGCTCCGGCGCCTTCATTCCCGGGATCCGGCCCGGCGTGCAGACGGGGCAGTACATCGACACCGTGCTCACGCGCATCACCGTGGTGGGGGCGGCGTACATCACCGCCATCTGCCTGATGCCGGAGATTCTCTATTCGCAGTGGAGCGTGCCTTTCTACTTCGGTGGTACGTCGCTGCTCATCGTCGTGGTGGTTTCCATGGACTTCATGTCGCAGCTCCAGGCGCACCTGATGTCCCACCAGTACGACAGCGTCCTCAAGAAAGCCAACCTCAAGTCCATCGGCCGCGCCGGCAGCGTTCGCTGACCGGTCAGCAGCAGGAAGTCCGCCATGAAAGTCCGCGCATCCGTCAAGAAGATCTGCCGCAACTGCAAGATCATCCGCCGCAACGGCTCCGTTCGCGTCATCTGCACCGACGCCCGCCACAAGCAGCGGCAGGGGTGAGCGAGATTTTTGTGTCCAGTGAACACAAAAATCTCGCGAACGCCGCGGCCAGGACGGTCGCGGCAGGGTCACTTAGCGAGCACAGGAAGTGCGAGCTTAGTGACCGCGGCGGCCGCATGCACCAGGTTGCCCCGCGGAGCGCCAGCAGCGCCCGCCGGGCATTGCGCATCGCCACTGTGACAATCGAGCACGGAGCGCTCAACGCCCGCGAACGCCGGCTCGCATCCGGCGCTGCATTGCGTTGCCGGCCCGCCGGATTTTGATTTCCGACATATTTCGTTTACAATCCCGCGCCTTTTTCGGCGCCGCTGATTCTTCAGGAGCACCCTAGGCATGGCCCGTATAGCTGGCATCAATGTCCCGGCCAACAAGCACACCGTGATCGCGCTTCAGTCGATCTACGGTATCGGCAACACGCGTGCCCGCGCCATCTGCGTCGCGGCCGGTGTCGATCCGACCCAGCAGGTCAAGCAGCTCACCGAGGCCGAGCTGGAGCTGCTGCGCTCGGAGGTCGGGAAGTACTCCGTCGAGGGTGACCTCCGCCGCGAGATCTCGATGAACATCAAGCGCCTGGTCGATCTGGGCTGCTACCGCGGCCTGCGCCACAAGCGCGGCCTGCCGGTGCGCGGTCAGCGCACCCGCACCAACGCCCGTACCCGCAAGGGCCCGCGCCGCGCCATCGCCGGCAAGAAGAAGTAAGCCTCAGGAACCAGAGTCCGCATTCATGGCAAGTCCGAACACTGCGAGCAGCAAGCGCAAGCGCGTCAAGAAGAACATCACCGATGGTGTCGCGCATGTGCATGCCAGCTTCAACAACACCATCATTCTGATCTCCGACCGCCAGGGCAATGCGCTGGCATGGTGCACCGCCGGTGCCTGCGGGTTCCGCGGTTCCCGCAAGTCCACGCCCTTCGCGGCGCAGGTTGCGGCGGAGCGCGCCGGTCAGGGTGCCGCCGAGCACGGCGTGAAGAATCTCGAGGTGTTCGTTAACGGCCCGGGTCCGGGTCGCGAGTCGGCGGTGCGTGCGCTGAACTCGGCCGGCTTCAAGATCACCAACATCACCGACGTGACGCCGATCCCGCACAACGGCTGCCGCCCGCCCAAGCGTCGTCGCGTTTAAGGATATTCGTCTATGGCCAAGTACACCGGACCCAAGTGCAAGCAGTCCCGTCGTGCCGGGACCGACCTGCTGACCAAGGGGCGCGGTCGCTCGCTCGATACCAAGTGCAAGCTCGACACCCCGCCCGGCCAGCAGGGCGGTGCGCGTCGCCAGCGCCTGTCCGACTATGCCGTGCAGCTGCGCGAGAAGCAGAAGCTGCGCCACATGTACGGCGTGCTCGAGAAGCAGTTCCGGAACTACTACCTCAAGGCGCAGCAGCGCAAGGGCTCGACCGGCGTGCTGCTCCTGCAGATGCTGGAGTCGCGTCTCGACAACGTCGTGTACCGCATGGGCTTCGGTGCCACACGCGCCGAGGCTCGTCAGCTGGTCAATCACAAGGCGATCAGCGTCAACGGCGTGACCGTCAACATCCCGTCGTACCAGGTGCGTGAGGGCGATGTGGTCGAGGTCCGCGAGAAGGCGCGCAAGCAGTCGCGGATCGCCGAGTCGCTGTCCATCGCCGCCCAGATCGGCTTCCCGGACTGGGTGCAGGTCGACGAGAAGGGCCTCAAGGGCACCTTCAAGGCCGCACCGGAGCGCGACCAGATTCTGCCCGACATCAACGAGAACCTCGTCGTCGAGCTTTACTCCAAGTAGTAGCCGCCGAAGTTCGGTCGGTCATCCCCGTCGGGGGATTCATTCGAAGTTTTCGCGAGGTGGTACGCGTCCATGCAGGGTCAAGTTTCCGATTTGCTCAAGCCCCGTAACATCAATGTCGAGGCCGTCAGCGCCTATCGCGCGCGCGTCTCGCTCGAACCGATGGAGCGCGGCTACGGTCATACGCTGGGCAACGCGCTGCGCCGTATTCTGCTGTCGTCGATTCCGGGCGCGGCCGTCACCGAGGTCCAGATCGAGGGCGTCGTGCACGAGTACGCCGCGCTCGAGGGTGTGCAGGAGGACGTCATCGACATCCTGCTGAACATCAAGAATCTGGCGCTGCGCCTGAATGCCCGTGACGAGGCCACCCTGACGCTGAAGAAGTCCGGGAACGGCCCGGTGACGGCAGCCGACATCGCGCTGGATCACGATGTCGAGCTGATCAACCCCGAGCTCGAGATCGCCAACCTCACCGGCGGCACCCTGGAGATGACCCTCCACGTGACCCGCGGTCGCGGCTATCAGCCGGTGACACAGCGCCAGGAAGACGATGACGGTGCGGTGATCGGCCAGCTGCGGCTGGATGCGAGCTACAGCCCGGTCCGTCGCGCCAGCTACAGTGTCGAGCGTGCCCGCGTCGAGCAGCGCACCGACCTCGACAAGCTGGTGCTGGACGTCGACACCAACGGCTGCATCGATCCGGCCGAGGCCGTCCGGCTCGCCGCCCGCATCCTGCGCGAGCAGCTCGCGGTGTTCGTCGACCTCGAAGGCGAGGCCGAGGAAGCGGCCGAGTCGCAGCGCAAGGAAGTCAACCCGCTCCTGCTGCGCCCGATCGACGATCTCGAACTGACGGTGCGCTCGGCCAACTGTCTGAAGGCCGAGAGCATCTACTACATCGGTGATCTCGTGCAGCGCAAGGAGACCGAGCTGATGAAGACGCCCAATCTCGGCAAGAAGTCGCTGAACGAGATCAAGGACGCGCTCGCCAGCAAGGATCTCGAGCTCGGCATGACGCTCGAGAACTGGTCGCCGCCCAAGACCACCGCCTGAATCCCGCACCCGAGCAGACATCATGCGTCATAGAAAGGCCAACAAGCGCGTCGGTTTCCATACCGGCCACCACAACGCCAACCTCCAGAGCCTGAGCAACGCGCTGCTGCGGCACGAGATCATTCGTACCACGGTGACCCGTGCCAAGGTGCTGCGTCGTCACGCCGAGCCGCTGATCACGCGCGCCAAGACCGACAGCGTCGCCAACCGGCGGCTGGTCTTCTCGCGCCTCCGCGACCGCGAGATGGTCCAGAAGCTCTTCAACGAGATCGGTCCGCGTCACGCCTCGCGCCCCGGTGGGTATCTGCGCATCATCCGCTGCGGCTTCCGGCCCGGCGACAATGCGCCGATGGCCTACATCGAGCTGGTCGACCGCCTCGACGCCGCGTCCGGCGGCACCGCGCCGGAGCCGGCCACCGAGAGCGCCGAGACCGCCAGCGCCTGACCCGGCGGCAACAGCGCGATCATCGTGAAAGCCGGCGCTTGCGCCGGCTTTTTCGTTGTCCGACAGTATCGACATGCCCATCCGTCCCGATCAGCTCGATCGTGTCCTCGCCAGTGACGCCCGTCTGTGGGTTGTCGCGGGCGAGGAGCCGCTTGTGATCGAGGAGAGCGTCGACCGCGTCCGTGGCGCGCTGCGCGAGCGCGGATTCGCGACGCGCGAGCAGATGCAGGCCGACGGCCGCTTCGACTGGGATGCGCTGCACGCCGCCTGCGCGAGCCCCTCGCTGTTCGCCGAGCAGCGCATTCTCGAGCTGCGCGTGGACGGCCTGGACGCCAAGGCCGCCACGGCGCTGCAGGAGGCGTTCGACAATGCCGGCAGCGACACCGCCATCCTCGTCATCGCGGGCGCCATCGACGGCCGTGCGCGCAAGACCAAGTGGTACACAGCGCTCGAGGCAGCGGCGCAGCTGGTCTACGCGTGGCCGGTACGCGACGACGAGATGCCGTCCTGGATCGAGGCACGGCTGCGCCAGCGCGGGGTCCGGGCCCAGCGGGAATCCGTCGCCGCGATCGCCGCGTGCGCGGAGGGGCACCTGCTGGCCGCGGCCCAGATCGTCGACCAGCTCTGTGCACTGCACGGCGCCGATGCCGAGCCGCTCGACGCCGAGGCGGTCTGGGCGCTCGGTGCCGACATGGCGCGCTTCGATCCCTTCTCCCTGATGGATCGCGTGTTCGCCGGCGATGCCGCCGGGGCACTGCGCGCGGCGCGGGCCCTGCGGCGCGCCGGAACCGAGCTGCCCGCCATAACGGGCGGGCTCGCCTTCGTGCTGCGGCAGTGGCACGGCGCCCAGCGCGCCTTCGCGCGCAGTGGCGACACCCGGGCGGCTGCGCAGAGCGCGCGGGTCTTCGGCCCACGCGCCCGGCATCTCGAGCGCGCCCTGCAGCGCACGCGTCCCGGCCATGTCCAGGCGCTGCTGCGCTGGCTGAGCGAGATTGACACCGCCGCCAAGCAGGGCGCTGCGACGGCGGCCTGGGACGACCTGCTAACATGGACGAGCGTCGCAAGCGGCGCCGTTTCCCCCGGGTTCCTGCCCAAAGCGATATGGAAGAATTAGCCGTGGCCGCTGACAACGCCAGTGCCGTCGATGCCGTCCAGGATCAGATGCGCGCCGTTGGCGCGCGTGCGCGAAACGCCGCGCCCGCGATCGCGCGCGCCGACAGCGGCACCAAGAATGCCGCGCTGTTCGCGCTCGCGGACGCGCTGCTGGAGGGCGAGGAGCGCATCCTCGCCGCCAATGCCCGCGACATGAAGGCGGCGCGCGAGGGCGGCCTCGATGCCGCACTGACCGAGCGCCTCGAGCTCACCCCGGACCGTGTCGCGAACATGGCCGAGGGCGTGCGCCAGGTGGCCGAACTGCCCGATCCGATCGGCGCCATCAGCGAGCTCGTGCGCCGTCCTTCCGGCATCGAGGTGGGCCGCATGCGCGTGCCGCTCGGTGTCGTCGGGATCATCTACGAATCGCGGCCCAATGTGACCGCCGACGCCGCGGCCCTGTGCATCAAGAGCGGCAACGCCTGCGTGCTGCGTGGCGGCTCGGAGGCACTGGAATCCAATCGCGTCATCGGCGACATCATCCAGAAGGCGCTGCGGGCGGCCGGGCTGCCCGCCGAGGTCGCGCAGGTCGTGCAGGTGAGTGATCGCGCCGCCGTCGGCGCCATGCTCGCAATGCCCGAGTACGTCGATGTGCTGATCCCGCGTGGTGGTCGCAGCCTGGTCGCCTTCGTGTCCGAGCACGCCCGCATGCCGGTGATCAAGCATCTCGACGGCATCTGCCACGTCTACATCGATGCGGCGGCCGATGCGGAGAAGGCGATGGCCATCGCCGTCAACGCCAAGACCCAGCGTTTCGGAGTCTGCAATGCGGCGGAGACCCTGCTCGTGGATGCGGCCGTCGCCGACGCGTTTCTGCCCGATCTCGAGCGCCGGCTCGCGCCCTACGACATCGAACTGCGCGGGTGCGACCGCACCTGCGCAATCCTGCCCGGGATCGCTTCGGCGAGCGAGGAGGACTGGCGCACCGAGTATCTCGGCCCGATTCTCTCGGTGGCCGTCGTGGACGGCATCGAGGCCGCCATCGCGCACATCGCCCGCTACGGGTCGGGTCACACCGACGCCATCGTCACCGAGAACTACACCCGGGCGCGGCAGTTCCTGCGCGAGGTTGATTCCGGATCGGTCATGGTCAACGCCTCGACGCGGTTCGCCGACGGCTTCGAGTACGGTCTCGGTGCCGAGATCGGCATCAGCACCGACAAGTTCCATGCGCGCGGGCCGGTCGGCCTCGAAGGGCTGACCTCGCAGAAGTGGGTCGTCTATGGCGACGGCCAGGTCCGCTGACGGCATGCGCTGCTCCGGGTGATCGGCCTCTACGGCGGGACCTTCGCTCCCGTACACAACGGGCATATCCGTTTTGCGATCGAGGCACGCGAGCAGCTCGGCCTGGAGGCCGTGCACGTGCTGGTCGCGGCGCGTCCACCGCATCGCGATCAGCCGGCGATCGATGGCTGGCGCCGGCACGAATGGCTCCGTCAGGCGATCGGTGACGAGGCCGGACTCGTGGCGGACGACGACGAGCTGCGTCACGACGGCATTTCCTACACCGCCGACACGCTGGCGCGCGCGCGCGATCGCTTTCCCGGGCACACCTGCCTGTGGCTGGTCGGCGCCGATGCCTTCAACAAGCTGCATCGCTGGCACCAGTGGCAGCGCATATTCGAGCACGCGCACGTGGTGGTGGCCTCGCGTCCGGGACACCCTTTGTCGCCGGCGCCGGAAGTACGCGCCTATCCCCGGGTCGACGCCGACGGCCTGCGAGCACGTGCGCACGGCTGCTGGCACGCGCTGGCCATTCCGGAGCTGGATATCGCGTCCACCGCCATCCGCATGCGGATCCGCGCCGGCCGCAGCCTGCGCGGCGTGGTGCCGGACAGTCTGCTCCGGAGCCTCACCGAAACCGATCTCGCTGCTCTAGCCGCCATCGACTGATCCATGCCCGATTCGCTGGTAGAAACCGTGGTGGGTGCCCTGGAGGATCTCAAGGGTGAACAGATCACCAAGCTGCATGTCGCGCCGCTGACCACGGTCACCGACGACATGGTGCTGTGCACCGGCAGTTCGTCCCGGCACGTCCAGTCCCTCGCGCAGCGCGTGGTCGAGGATGCCAAGCGCAGCGGCGTGCAGCCGCGCGGCGTGGAGGGCATGAGTCGCGCCGAATGGGTGCTCGTCGATCTGGGCAGCGTCGTGGTCCACGTCATGCAGGCCCAGATGCGGGCGCTGTACCAGCTCGAGAAGCTCTGGGACCTCCCGCCCGACGCATCGGTCGAGAGCGGCGACTGAGGCACCGTGCGGATCCGGGTCATCGCCGTGGGTACCCGGCTCCCGCAGTGGGCGCAGGGGGCGGTCGACGAGTACGCCAAGCGCATGCCGCCCGAGTGCCGCGTCGAGGTCTGCCCGGTGGCCGCGGCCAGCCGCCCGCGCAAGCCCGACGTGCCACGCATGCTGCGCGACGAGGCTCAGCGCATGGAGGGGCTGCTGCTTCCCGGTGCCCTGCGCGTGGCGCTCGACGAGCGCGGCCGCGAGTGGCGGACCGCCGATCTCGCCGGGGCGCTGGGCGAATGGATCGCGGACAGCCGCGACGTCTGCATGCTAATCGGCGGAGCCGACGGGCTCATGCCGGAGCTGCGCGCACGTGCCGACTTCGCGCTCGCGCTGAGCCGACTGACGCTGCCGCATGCGCTCGCGCGCGTGGTGCTGGTGGAGGCGCTCTATCGCGCCTGGAGCCTGCACGCCGGGCATCCCTACCATCGCGCCTGATCTGCTACCTTCAAATCCACTGAATATCGACACGAGAAGCTTCCGCTTGTCGCCAGGGCAGGGCGGCTCTAGCCTCATGCCATGAATTCCAGCACGTCCCACCTCAGCGAGCGCTACGGGCCGGTCGCCCAGTCACTGCACTGGCTGACCGCGGCGGGCCTGGTCGGCGCCTTCGCGATCGGCCTGATCATGGTGGAGATGGCGTTCTCGCCCCAGCAGCTCAGGATGTATTCGTGGCACAAGTGGCTGGGCGTGTCGCTGTGGGCGCTGGTGCTGGTGCGGCTGGCCTGGCGGTGGTGGCGGTCGCCGCCGCCGTTGCCGGCTACCACGGCGCCGTGGCAGCGGCATGCGGCGGCCCTGACCCACTGGGGGCTGTACGCCCTGCTGATCCTGATTCCGGTGAGCGGCTGGCTGATGAGCTCGGCCAAGGGCTTCAGCACGGTGCTCTACGGCGTCTTCCCGCTGCCTGATGCCCTGGCGCGCGACGAGGCGCTTGGCGACCGGCTCGCGGATCTGCACTGGGTGCTCAACAAGACGCTGCTCGCGCTCATCGCGCTGCACGTGGCGGCCGCACTGAAGCACCACTTCATCGACCGCGACGGCCTGCTCTGGCGCATGGTGCCGGGTCGTCGCACCATCGGAGCACGCAACCCATGACCGGCATCCTCCCGCTGGCGCGCCTGGGCGCATTCATCGTCGCGATCGCGGCAGCCGCACCGGTGGCGGCGCAGAAGCCGCTGGCCATCGATCACGACGCCAGTCGCGTCGGATTCGAGGCCACCCAGATGGGTGTGACCGTCGAGGGCGGATTCTCGGACTGGGACGCCGAGCTCCGCATCGACGAGGCCGATCCGGCCGCGAGCACCGCACGCGTCGTCGTGCGCACGGCCTCGATCGACGCCGGCCACGGCGATACCAATGCCGAAGTCAAGCGCGGGAACTGGCTGGCCGTGGAACAGTTTCCCGAGGCGGTCTTCGAGTCGACCTCGGTGACGCGTCGCGACGACGGCACCTGGCTCGCGACCGGCGCGCTGCGCATCCGCGATCAGACCGAAACCGTCGAGGTGCCCTTCACGGTCGACAAGGGTGCCGACGGCGCACGCCGCATCACCGGCTCGTTCACCATCAAGCGCGCGACCTTCAACGTCGGCGGCGGCGCCTGGGGCGATTTCGATGTGGTCGCCAACGAAGTGCGCGTCACCTTCGATCTGCACGCACGGGTCTGACCACCCGGCGCGCCCTTTCCACCGCCAACCCGCTTCCCACCCGCACAGGAGTCACACCATGCAACGTCTGCTCGCAGCCGGGTTCGCCGGCGCCGTACTGTCCGTCACCGCCGTCGGCGCCCAAGCCGCCGAATACGAGATCGATCCCACCCATACCTTTGCGCACTTCGAGATCAGCCACCTCGGGCTCAGCCATTTCACCGGCCGCTTCGAGGATATCGACGGCACCGTGACCTTCGATGCCGAGGCCGGTACCGGCAGCGCCGACATCGTCATCGATGCGAGCTCGGTGAGCACCGGCGTCGCCGATCTCGACGAGCATCTGCGCAACGAGGACTTCTTCCACGTCGAGAAGTATCCCGAGATCCGCTTCAGTGGTGACGACTTCGAAGTCTCCGAAGGCAAGATCATGGCGGTGACCGGCGAACTGACGCTGCTCGGCGAGACCAAGCCGGTGACGCTCAAGTTCAGCAACTTCAACTGCATCGAGCACCCCATGCGCAAGGTCCCGGCCTGTGGCGGCAATGCGGTGACGCGCATCATGCGCAGCGCCTTCGGCATGGATGCCTATGTCCCGGCCGTGGGGGACGAGGTGAAGCTGAGCATCGAGGTCGAGGCCTTCAAGCCGAAGGAAGGCGAAGGCTGATCCGCCTCCCGGACGACGCGGCCGGGGCACGCGCCCGGCCGCGTCAGGGTGCCCGGCCATGACGCAGACCGCGACGCCGGAACCGGTCGACAGCGTCTACGCCATGGTGAGTGGCGATGATGACGTCGAGCGCATCTGCTCGACGATCCCCGACAGTGCCTGCCGGCATGCACCCCGCAACTACCTGCTGAATCTCGCCAACGGTGCGGCGACCAAGCTCGCCGAGCAGCTCGCCGGGCCGAGGCTGGCGCTGCCCTGGCTGCTGGCGGCCCACGGGGCGCCCGCCGTCGCGGTCAGTGCCCTGATGCCGATCAAGCAGGCCGCCAGTCTGCTTCCGCAGCTGCTGATGGCCGGGGCCGTGCGTGCGCGGCCGGTGCGCAAGTGGTTGTGGGTGGCCGCGGGCTGCACGCAGGCGGGGTCTCTCATCCTCATGCTCGCCGCGGTGCTGACGCTGCCGCCGGTGGCGATGGCGGCGAGCGTGCTCGCCCTGCTGGCGCTGTTCTCCGCGGCCAGCGGGCTGGCGTCGCTGGCATTCCAGGATGTCATCGCCAAGACCGTCGGCAAGGGCGTGCGCGGCAACCTCCTTGCCAATCGCGCCATGGCGGGCGGTCTGCTCGCCTTCGGCGCGGGCCTGCTCATGCAGTTCGCGCTGGACGGAGCGGCGACGACCTGGCTCGTGGTCGCGCTGCTGGGGGGCGGTGCGCTGCTCTGGCTCGCAGCGGCGGCCTCCCTCGCGTTGACGGTGGAGGCACCCGGTGCCACCGACGGCGGCCGCAACCCGATCGACGAGACGCGGGCAGGTATCGCCCTGGTGCGCTCGGCACCGGGCTACCGCCGTTATCTCGCGACCCGGTTCCTGCTGCTTCCCGTCGAGCTCGCGGCGCCGCTGTTCGTGCTCGCCGCGCAGGATGCCGGCGGCGGCGCGCTGCTCGGACTGATCCTGGCGGCGATGGCGCTGGCGGACATATTCAGCAGTCGGCTCTGGGGCGACATGGCCGACCGCGCCCCGGGAAGGGTGCTGGCCCTCGCGGGCGCGGCGGGGGCGGCAGCCGCCGTCGGCATGCTGCTGCTCGTTGCCGCAGCGCAGACGCCGGACTGGCTGCACGCGATGCCCTTCGCACTGCTCGGCGTCGCCGAGTCGGGTGTCAGGCTCGGCCGCAAGACGTGGCTGGTCGACGCCTGCGGCGACGGGGAGCGTGCAACCGCGGTGGCTTTCGGCAACACGCTCACCGGTATCGCGGCCCTGCTCTTCGTCGCGATCGGCGCCCTGGGCATGGCGAGCGGCGCCGCGCCGCTCGCGGCCGTCGCGCTGCTGGCGGTGCTGGGTGGCGTCCTGGCGCTGAGACTGCCTGCGACGCTGGGCACGCGCTGACGAGCCCCGCCCCGCACGCCGATCAGGCGAAGGTGCAGGCGCCGGGGTCGAACTTGTGGAGGATCACCTCGGCTCCGGCCGGATGCTGGTCGCCGGCGAGCAGCGCGCTCCAGAAATCGCGGTCCAGTTGTGCGCTCAGGTGCAGGTAGCGACAGGCGGCGATCAGGCCCGGCTGGTCCCAGACCGCCCCCGGTCGGCGCGATCCGCGGATGCCGTAGTGATCCTCCAGCGCGAAGAAGCTGAGCTTCTCGCCCTGCGTCCAGCGGTCGCTCAGGAAGGCGAGCAGTTCGCGAAGGGGGGCCTCGCGGACCGTGAAGCACGCCTCGAAGGGTGGATGCCAGGACGCCGTCCCGTGCAGAAGCGGATACACCGCCGCCCACCATGCGTAGGCGTAGCTGCTGCCGACGTTCTGTTCCGACGACGCGCTGGTGAACAGCGAGAGGATCTGAAAGCGCTGCACGCCGAAAAGCATGCGCTCGGTGGGTTCCATGCACATCTCCTGCGATGGACGGGCCCGGCGCTGCAGTCGCGCGACAGCAGGGCGAGGGACCGAAGGATGTCCGGGGTTCGGGTATCCGGCGTCGGTGCACGGGACCGCCGGCAGCGTCGCGCAGCGGTTCCGGGATGGTGCCGCCAGCGGCACCGTCTGGCAAGTCCGCGATTCGTCGGGGAGGGCGGTGCCGCTCGTCGTCGGGATGTCACCCGCGCTCAGTGCGGGCGCGTGTCTCCGCCCGCCGCGTGCAGCAGCCGCAGGTTGTAGCGCGTGATCTGGGCGAGGGGCGGATAGGCAAAGACACCGTTCTCGGGCAGGGCGGTGGTGGCGGCAGCGGTGACCAGCGCCGTGAAGAAGGTCTCGTTGTCGTTGCTGGCGCGCAGCATGATGTCGTCCGGTGCATCGGCGCGCAGCCCCTGCAGGAAGTCCAGCAGCGCTTCGATGCGCATCCGCGCTGCCGCCTGGTCCGCCGAGAGCGTCTGCCGGGCGTGCTCCACCGGATGCAGGTCACGGGTGACGATGGCGGTGATGCGCCCGTCCTTCTGCAGCGAGGCGACCGGCTGCTGCACATCGGCACTTCCTGCCTGCGCGGCCGCGACATAGCGCAGGAAATCGTCGTGGAAACGGTCGGGCCGCATCACCGGGCACAGGGCCGGTGTACCGCCGAGCTGGGCGGCGGCGTCGACGTGCGCGAGCATGGTGCGCAGTTCCATGAGCCCGCGACCGCCGAGCAGCTCGTCCTCGCTGCGCAGGCCGTCGTAGAGGCGGTAGATGGCACGCGCCAGCGCCTGATGCAGCGGTTCGCGATCGCCCTCTGAGACGGTGATGGCATCGGCAAGGGCTTCGGCGCGCGACAGCCACTCTGCGGCATCGTGGCGCGCGGCGAGATCGGGCGCCAGCGCGCTCAGCGCATCGAGCACGTCGTCGGCGTGCGGCTCGGCGAAGCGCTCCTGCAGCCCGAACCGCAGGCCACGGTGGGCAGCCAGCGCCGCGCGCGTGATCAGCCAGAGCCCGCAGCCACGGTCGTCACCGGATCGAAGGACTGCGCCCAGCGCGTCCTCGGCAGCGTCGTCGCCCTCCACGAGCACGCCGTCCAGGTCGGTGTAGACCTGCCGCGTCAGTTCGGCCGCGAAGTCGTGCGGATGGACTTCGTCGCCGGGCTCGTCGGAAACGCTCAAGGTGTGCTCCGCGCAGCGGGATCGGGTGGTTCAGAGGTCGCGATCGGGCAGGAAGTCACGAAGAAAGGTATCGGCGTCGATGGCGGAGAGCGTCACGCTGTCCAGGGAACAGGCGTCAGCATCATAGGATACCGCGCCCACCACCCAGCGACGGGCGTCCTCGTCCCACTCCATGTCGCAGCCGTTCTCGGCAGCCAGGCGGATGGCCTCGGCGACATCCATGCGCGGATTCCGCGGTTCATGCCGGATAGCGGCAGCGTAGTGCCGGCTCCGGGTCGACGGCAAGCCGCGGCCGCACGCTGACCCGTCGGCGTCCATCAACGGGCGCCGCCGTGTCGCGCTTGCGCGGCGTCGCGCACTGCGACCGCCTTCACGGTGTCCGCGCGGGCCGGGGTACGCATCACCGCGACATGCGCGAAAATGACGGCCCCGTACCGTACCCGGCATCGCGATCATGCGACATTCCGCCACTCCCTTCGCGCGCATGCGCAGCGGTCTCGGCCGCCGCGTCGCGGTGGTCGAGCGGCGCGTGCTGGACAAGCCGCCGACGGATACGCCCGCGGTGCCCGTAACGCGGGCCCTGCCCCTGATGCTGATCGCCACCATCGCGCTGTGGACGTTCGCGCCGGCGGCGTGGCTGAGCACGCTGACGCCGTGGGTGGGCGCCTTCGCGCTGCTCTGCGCGGGCATCTACCTGGCGCGCGTGGTGCTGCGCATCGGGCGGTTCTACTGGCGCCATCTGTCGGACATGGATGACGCCAATCCCTCGGTGCGCGCGCTGCGCAAGGCGGTCTACCAGACGGTCGGCGTGCTGATCGGCACGCTGCTGCTGGCGGCCGGCTTCTTCGTGCTGTCGGCGCAGCTGCTCGCCGAGACCGGCGGCGTCCGCGAGTCGCGTCTGCTCTGGGCGCTGACCGTGGGCGGGATGGTGCTTTCGCTGTTCTTCGGCGAGCTGGTGACGCGCCTCATCGAGGCCATGGATGCGCTGCTCGGCCGACGCACCGGGGACGGCGGGCAATGACCGCGACCATGCCGCCGCCGTTGCGCATCGGGCCGCATGTCATCGAGACGCCGCTGCTGCTGGCACCGATGGCGGGGGTGACCGATCGCTGCTTCCGCATGCTGTGCCGGCGTCTCGGCGCGGGACTGTGCTTCTCGGAGATGACGCACGCCGATCCGCGCCTGCGCGAGACCCCGAAGTCGCGCGCGCGCCACGACCACACCGGCGAGCCCGCACCGGTGGCCGTGCAGATCGCCGGCGCCGAACCCGCCATACTGGCGCGTGCGGCGCAGTACAACCGCGCGCACGGTGCCGGCATCATCGATATCAACATGGGCTGTCCGGCCAAGAAGGTGTGCCGGCGCGACGCCGGCAGCGCGCTGCTCGCCGACGAGCGCCTGGTGGCCGCGATCCTGCGTGCCGTGGTGCGCGCCGTGGACTGCCCGGTGACGCTCAAGATCCGCACCGGTGTCGCGCCCGGACGCCGCAACGCCGCGCGCATCGCGCGCATCGCCGAGGATGCCGGCATCGCCATGCTCAGCATCCACGGCCGCACGCGGGTCGAGGCCTACGGTGGGCGGGCCGAATACGACACCATCGCCGCGGTCAAGCAGACGGTCGGCATTCCGGTCATCGCGAACGGCGACATCGACACCCCCGAGCGCGCCCGCGCCGTGCTGGCCCACACCGGTGTCGACGGCCTCATGGTCGGTCGAGCCGCCCAGGGGCGGCCCTGGATCTTCCGCGAGATCGCCGCCGTGCTCCGCGGCGAGGCACTTCCGCCGCCGCCGTCACCGACCCAGGTCGGCACCTGGCTGCTCGAGCATCTGGACGCGCTGTACGGCCTCTACGGCGAATCGGCCGGCGTGCGCATCGCGCGCAAGCACATCCGCTGGTACTGCGCCGAGACGCCGGGTGCCGATGCGCTGTGGGCGCGCGTCTGTCGCCTGCCGGATGCCGCGTCCCAGCGCCGCGTCGTCGCCGAGGGCTTCGCCATCGCGCTGGATCGCGCCGCGTGAGCGCGCCGCTGGCGACCCTGCGTCCGGCTCAGGTGGCAATGGCGCGCGCCACCTTGACCGAGGTGATCGAGGACGGCGCCGCCGCCGACCGGGCGCTGGCCCGGCAGATACGCGGCCAGCGCAAGATGGGCGCGCGCGACCGGCGCTGGCTGAGCGCGCTGGTCTTCGGTGTGCTGCGGCGCAGCTGCGCACTGCGCGAGCGCGCCGGCGACGATGTCGACGCCTGGCTGGCCGCCGAGCTGGCCGATCGGCACGGCGCCGGCGACGGCGATCTCGACCGCCTCGGCCTGCCCGGCGCGCCGGCCGTGCGGGCGCTCAGTGCCGGAGCGCGCCGCAACTGGCCGGCCTGGCTCAACGACGCCGCCGAGGCGCGCTTCGACGATGCCCGCTGCGACGCGCTGGCTGCCACGCTCGCCATGCAGGCGGACGTCGATCTGCGCGTGAACCGGTTGCGCGCCGATCGTGACAGCGCGCGGCGCGCGCTCGCGGCCGACGGCATCGAGGCCGAGCCGATCGCCTGGTGCGATGACGCGCTGCGCCTGCACGCCCGGCGGCCGCTGCAGCACACGCGCGCCTGGCGCGATGGGTTGATAGAGCCGCAGGACGCGGGCAGTCAGCTGGTGTGCGAGCTGCTGGCGCCGGTGGCCGGCGAGCGCATCGCCGACTGGTGCGCCGGCGCCGGAGGCAAGGCGCTCGCCATGGCCGGGCGCCAGGGGGACCGCGGCGAGATCGTCGCGCTCGACGTCGACGGCAGGCGCCTGTCGCGCATCGCGCCGCGCGCGCAGCGCCTGGGCGTGACCAGCATCCGCGCGCTTTTGCTCGGCGATCACGACAGCGAGGCGCACTTCGACGGTGTGCTGGTCGATGCCCCCTGCTCGGGCAGCGGCACCTGGCGGCGTCATCCGGATCAGGCGCTGCGCAGCGTCGATCTGCGCGCGACTGCGGCAACCCAGCTCGCGATCCTGCGCGCGGCCGCAGGCGCGGTGCGGCCCGGCGGGCGGCTCGTCTACGCCACCTGCAGCTTCCTGCCGCAGGAGAACGACGACGTCGTGAGCGCCTTCCTGCGGGACGCGCCCGACTTCACCATCGTGCCGGCACGGTCGGTGGTGGGGGACATCGCCGACGATGCGGACGATCCGTGGCTGCGGCTCACGCCCGATCGGCACGGATGCGATGCGTTCTGCGCGGTGCGGCTGCAGCGTACCGCCACCGCGCCGGCCGGCTAGCGCGGCAAGCGTTCGGCGATCGCGCGCAGTACCCGGCGATTCGCGACCAGCGCCATGTGACTGCCGTCGACGGCGACGTTCTCGGTGTTCGGGCCGGGGCGTTCCTGGCAGCAGCGCGCCGCCACGATGCCGTCGCGCGGCGAGTAGATCGCGACGCACGGAACCGGCGGCGCGACTTCGCGACGCGTGAAGCCGTCCCAGTCGATCTCGCCGGTGTGCCGGGGGTTGGCGAGGCGGAACAGGCGTTCCATGTTGTTGGCATGCGGGTGGTGGCCGATGGGGCTGCCCAGCGTGATGACGCGGCGCACCGCGTCGGGGCGGCCGCGTGCGAGCTCGCGCGCGAACACGCCGCCCAGGCTCCAGCCGATGAGGCTGACCGGGCCGCCGGTCTCCGCGAGCTCACGGATGCGGTCGTCCAGCGCCCGGCCGATGGCGCGCCGCATGCCGAGATTGCGCCCCTGCTCCCAGCCGTGAACGTCGTAGCCCAGGCGCGCGAGCGCGCGGCGCAGCGGCCAGGTGGCGTGATCGTCGGCGCCGAAGCCCGGTATCACCATCACCGGATGTCCGTCGCCCCGCGGAAGTCCCCGCGTCGGCATCCGCAGCAGACCGCGCGGCCACTCCACCAGCGCGCTGAGCTCGCCGAGCAGCAGGCGCCGCGACGGCGGAGCGGGATTGCGGCTGCCGAGGTCGTCCGGCCAGACCCGGCTCATGCCGTGCCGACCGCGATCGAGCCCGATCCGGGCAGGCGCTCGACCAGGTCGGCGCCCATCAGCGTCGCCGGGGTATACGTGCCGCCGTCCGGACGCTCCTGCGCGAGATGACGCACGGTGGCAAGCGAGCCGGTGACGGTCAGGCTGTAGCCGTTGGCGGTCCGGACGCGGGCTTCGACGATCTGCCCGGCGGCATTGCGCACCTCGCCCCAGACGAAGGTGGGCATGCGCTCGCGCGCGGCGGCATCGGGTCCGCGGACGGTCCGCCCGATCCGGCGCTTGAGCAGCGCCTGCACCGGGCCCAGTCGCAGCAGCCAGCGCAGATGATTGGCGCGCCGCGCATTGCTGATGAGCCGGGGCGAGCCCGGGATGTAGACCTCGATGTTCGGGATGCCGGTGGTGTGGAAGGCAGTGGCGACATCGCCCCAGGGAATGGTCATGGCGAGCTTCTCGCCGTCGCCGAAGTCGATCTGCCGCGTGCGCCAGGCGAGCGGTACCGGCGTGATCTCGCCGTTGCGGCGGATCCGGCCACCCTGTGCCAGGCCCTCCACCGACGTCTTGGCCGTCCCCGGTGAAAAGCCCGAGCGCGAATCGAAGCCCAGTGCGAGATGGGTGGCGTCGGGCATCGCCTGCTTCAGCGTCAGCGCCACGCAGTCGGTCGGGATCACGTCGAAGCCGACACCGGGGCAGATGACGATGCCGGCCTCGGCCGCCCGCGCGGACTGTGCGTGGGCGTGCTCGAACACGGTGATCTCGCCGCTGATGTCCAGGTAGTGGGAGCCGCCGGCCAGGCAGCCCTCGATCATCGGGGCGCTGGTGGCCGAGAAGGGGCCCGCGCAGTGCAGGACCAGTGCCATGCCCCGCAGACCGTCGGCGAGCGCGCCGGCATCGTCCAGGCCGAAGGCGCGTGCTTCCAGGCCCAGCTCGTCGGCCAGGGCCTGCACGCGAGCAGCGTTGCGGCCGGCGAGCACCGGCTGCAGGCCTTCGGAAACGGCCTGTCGGGCGATGAGCTCGCCGGTATAGCCGTTGGCGCCATAGATCATCCACTGCATGGCAGCTTGCTCGCGTCGTTCAGGGGCCGCTCAGCATACCGTCATCATCGCGAAACGGCGCCTGCGGCATAGTCGACAAGCGTCCCGGGCGGCGCTAATGTGGGAATGTCGCTTCTGTCAAGTGCCGTGTTCCGTTTCGTCGAGCGGTGCATCCGCCGACCGTCGTTCCGGGCGCCATGCGCTTGCCGAGTGGCGCGGAAGCAGGCGCGTCCTGCCGTTCATTGCTCATGTGATCGAGGATGGTTGTATGTCGAATGTGTCCACCGGCACGGTGAAGTGGTTCAACGACGCGAAGGGCTACGGTTTCATCACTCCGGAAGGGGGTGGCCAGGATCTCTTTGCTCACTACAAGGAAATTCAAGGCTCGGGGTTCCGCTCGCTCAAGGAAGGCCAGCGCGTCGAGTTCGAAGTGCGCGAGGGGCCGAAGGGTCTTCAGGCATCCCAGATTCGCGGCCTCTGAAGGCGCGGCGAACATCGCGCGTCGGACCGCAGTCCCGACGCAGCTGACCCCGGCCCCCGCCGGGGTTTTTTGTGCGCGTCGCGCGCCGCTCAGAAGCGCAGGCGGACACCCGCGTGCAGACGCAGCGGGCGGAACTCGACATTGCCGCCGGCCTCGCTCGCGCCCAGGTCCGCATAGCGCGCCTCCACGTACGGGCTGTAGCGCACGAGGTTGAGGCGGACGCCGAGCTTGGCCTCGAGCCCGTCGAAGTCCTCGAAGGCGAGATAGCCGATCTGTGCGTAGGGCAGGAAGCGCGCGTCGTCGTCCCGCCGGTCGAAGCGCAGGTGCACGCCGCCGCCGAGCTCGTCGTCGCCAGTGGCGCTGGCGCCTTCAGGGTCGAGGCTGGTATCGGCCCAGGCGATCTCGGCCCAGATCGCGGACATGATGGTTCCCTCGCCGACACCGCCGGCCGCGCCCACACCCAGGCGCGCGACGTGGCGGTCGAAGTCGTAGTCGGTCGCGCGATAGGTGCCGTCGGTGAAGGCGAGGGAGACGTCGCCCTGCAGGAACGCGCCACCCTCGACGAAGACCCGGCCGCGCGCGTCCAGACCGAAGCCGGAAGCGGTGTCGTCGATGCCGGCGGTCTCGATGTCCGCGGTGGCGAAGCTCGGGCCGATCTCGATGAAGTTCTCGTAGGCCGGTGCCGGCGCCGTGCACACCCCCAGTGCACACGCGGCCAGTCGGGCGATCTTTCGCATGCTGTGGTCTCCCCGCAAGTACCCGACGGCATCTTCCCAGATTTTTTGTGCGCGCGGGTCGGGGGCGCTTATGCTCGCGGTCACGAACGAGAGGGGAGAGGGCATGAGTGGAAAGAACCGGGCCGAGCGGCTGCTCGACGCGCACGTGGCGCACATTGCCGAGACGCTGACCGGCGAGGGATTCGCGGACTGGCTGTCGGACACCGTCAGCGCCACCGTCGCCGATGCTTCGCGGCTGAAGCTGGAGGATGCAGTACCGCGCAAGCAGGTCAAGGCGGCCGTGGCCGAGGTGGCCGACGAGCTGGTCACCGCCCCCGACTTCCGGCTGATGATCGAGCAGGTTGCGCGTGCGGTGCTCGAATCCGGTGCCCACGACGATGCCACCATCGGCGACCTGATCGAGGAGACCGTCTACGAGGCCGGACGCGACAAGGCCGTCGCCATGCACAAGCTGCGCGAGGCGGCGGTGCGCTCGCTGCTGGAAAGCAGGGCCTATCGCGGCTTCGTCGCCGACCTCCTCTATAACGGCATCCGCGGCTGGGCCACCAACAATCCGCTGACCCAGTCGGTGCCGGGCGCCAAGCGCGCCTTCGCGCTGGGCCGGTCGGTCATCAGTCGGGCGCGGCCGGGGATCGAGGACAGCCTCGACCGCAAGCTGCACGACTACGTCGACAAGAGCGTCGACGCCAGCGCCGAGATCGGTGCCGAGCATCTGCTCGGCATCGAGGACGCCGAGATCCGGCGCGCGGCGGATGCGGTCTGGTCGCATGTGTCGCAGGCGCCGATCAGCGAGGTGCTCGCGGCCGTCGACGGCAACGATGCCGAGGACTGGGCCGCATCGTCCACGACGGGCTGCAGCATCTGCGCGGTACCGAGTGGTTCGCGCGGGTGGTCGCCGACGGTGTCGACGCCTACTTCGACCACTACGGCAAGCACACGCTCGATGCCCTGCTCGCGGACATCGGCGTGACCGAGGCCATCATCGAGCGCGAGATCAGACGCTTCGCGCAGCCGGTCATCAAGCTGCTCAAGCGCAAGAAGCTGCTGGAACCGGCCATCCGGCGCCAGCTGGCACCGTTCTACGAATCCGAGGCGGCGCGGGCGATCCTCGACGACTAGTCGATGAGGCTGCGCGCCGTGTGCAGGCGCTCGCGCCACCAGGGCTGATCGATCTCGGCGACCGTCACGGTGCGTCCCGGTTTCGGGGCGTGCACGCCGCGGCCGTCGCCGACGTAGATGACGACGTGGTTGCCGCCGTCGATGCGGTAGAACAGCAGGTCGCCGGGCAGCGCTGCCTCGGGAGACACCGCGCGGCCTTCGCGGCGCTGCTGTGCGGCGGTGCGCGGCAGGCCGATCCCGGCGTCGGCGTAGACGTGACGGACCAGGCCGCTGCAGTCGAAACCGTCGTAGTCGCCGCCGCCGTAGACGTAGGGGCGGCCGATCTGCGCGAGGGTCTCCTCGAGGATGCGCTGGCGCAGCTCTGCTTCCGCCGGCGAGGGCGGTTCGGGCGGGGCCGGCGCATGGGCGCAGCCGCCGATCAGAAGGGCGAGCATGAGCAGCAGGATCGGGCGCATCGCCATAGCGTACTGCGCCTCGCGCACGATGATCATCCGCTGCCGGGCACCCGGCCGAGCGGTGTCGCGGGCCGGGCCGGTGCTACAGCGCGCGGGCGTCGGGATTGGCGGGTCGCCGCGTGACGCCGTCGGTCATCCAGCAGGCGGAGCAGTCGGCGGTGTCGTAGCGACCCAGGATGAAGATGTAGAGATGCTCCCGCCCGTCCGGACCGATCACGTCCACTGCCTGATAGGTGTGCCGCTCGTCGGTGCGCTGCGGGCCGAGCTCGGCGGACTGGTGTCCGAGCAGCTCGGGATAGCCTTCGCGGATCATGGCCGCGAAGCGCGGCAGCGGACCGGTCTGCGCGCGGTTGCCCGGCGATGCGAAGGCGAAAGCGCGTGCGATGCCGGCTTCGTTCCCGGCGGCGAAGCCCGAGAGCTGCGCGCGCACGACATCCTCGACCGACAGCGAGGGGTCGGGACGTGGCTGCTGCGTCCAGCCCTGTGCCGCGACGGCGAGGCCGGTCAGCGCCACCGCGGTGCGAACATGCGTCCAGATGCGATGCACGGCGCGACTCCGGAATGACCTCCGGAAAGCCTATGCCGGTGATGCGGGCGTTGTCACTTCCTGCCCGACTTCGGTTTGAGAAGGGTGCCGGTGCAGTTCGGGCTGCCGCACAGGCAGGCCCATATGCGCTTGCGCGCACGGGTGTGCGGGACGTCGAGCCGGATGCCGTAGTCGAAGCTGAGCTCCTCGCCGGCGCTGATGTCCCGCAGCGCCTCGATGACGATGCGATCCCGCTCCGGCCGCTCGTGCGCGTCCTCGATAGTGACGGCGTGGCAGTTCGGATCGCAGCTGTGGTTGATCCAGCGCGCCGAGTTCCCCTGATCGTTGCCGTCGATCACGTAGTGCTCGTTGAGCGTGAACAGATAGGTGTGCCCCTCGTCGACATTGCCGCCGTAGCGCTCGTCGGCCTCCGCGTGGGTCAGCAGGCGCCCCTGATAGCGGATGATCTCGGTACCCGCGGGGATGTCGCGGTGGGCGAATACACCCATGCCGTGGATCGGCGAGCGTCTGACGGTGATGCGGCGGGGCATGCGGCGGGTCCGGGCAGGGAAGCGGCGAGCCTGCAGCAGCGCGATCGCCCGTGCAAGTTGCCGCGTCGCCGGCCCGGGCTGCGCTGCTAGCATGCGGGCATGAGCAACGGGCACGACGATCAGCGCGAGCCGGCTCCCGGCGACGAGGAAGGGCCGGGCGACGGACCGCGGTCGCACAGGCCGCCGCAGGTCCACCTCGACGACGTCAAGGAGGCGCACACCACGCACTGGGACATGGATGTCATGTCGCGCGACGAGCTCGAGGCGCTCTACGCCGAGCGCCGGCGCGCGCGGACGCGGCGCCGGCTGCTCCGCGTCGCCGGTGTTGCGGGCGGCGTCCTCGCCGTTGCCTGCGCCGCGGGCTGGGTGCTGCTCCACACGGCCTGACCGTCCGCCCGGAGCGCGGCCGCCGCGCCGACTGCTCGTTCGCCGCCGGGTGATTACCATAGCGGCATGAACCGACCCGACAACGAACCGGCGACAACCGTCACCGAGGCGCTGCGCACCCGCCGCAGCATCCGCGCCTTTCGACCCGATCCGGTGGACGATGCCACCGTGCGCGAACTGCTCGAGCTGGCCGCGCGCGCGCCGTCCGGCGGCAATCTGCAGCCGTGGTCGGTCTGCGTGCTCAACGGGGCCGCCACCGAGGCCTTCCGCGAGCGCATTCGCGCTGCGCGCGAGAAGCGGCCCTTCGGTGATCCGCCCGAGTATCCGGTCTATCCCGAGGATCTGCCCGATCCCTTCCGCAGCCGGCGGCGCGACATCGGCGAGCAGCTCTACGCCACGCTCGGCATCGCGCGCGAGGACAAGGCAGGGCGCCTGCAGCAGTTCGCGCGCAACTTCGAGTTCTTCGGCGCACCGGTGGCGATGTTCTTCACCATCGAGCGCTTCATGAATGCCAACCAGTGGGCGCATCTGGGCATGTTCATGCAGAGCCTGATGCTGGCCGCGCGCGAGCGCGGCCTGCACACCTGCCCGCAGGAGGCCTGGGCGGTGTGGCACCGCGAGATCGCCGATTTCTGCGAGGTGCCGGCTTCGCGCATGGTCTATTGCGGCCTTGCGCTGGGTTATGCCGACGAGGCGGACGAGGTCAATACGGTCTACAGTCCGCGCGCGCCGCTGGACGACTTCGCGCAGTTCCGGAACGACGCGCCATGAGCTATGCGCGCATCCGGGGCACCGGCTCGTATCTGCCCGAGCGGGTGGTGACCAACACCGAGCTCGAGGGGCGCATCGATACCTCCGACGAATGGATCGTCTCGCGCACCGGCATCGAGGCGCGTCACGTCGCTGCCGACGACGAGCTCACCAGCGATCTCGCGCTGCACGCTGCGCGCGCGGCGCTGGAAGCTGCCGGGCGCGAAGCCGGCGAGGTCGATCTCATCATCGTCGCCACCACCACGCCCGACATGGTCTTTCCGTCCACTGCCTGCATCGTGCAGCACAAGCTCGGCGCCGGCGAGGCTGCGGCCTTCGACGTGCAGGCGGTCTGTACCGGCTTCATCTATGCGCTCTCGGTGGCCGAGCGCATGGTTGCGACCGGCGCGCACCGCTGTGCGCTGGTGGTGGGCGCGGAGGTGTTCTCGCGGCTGCTCGACTGGAACGATCGCCGTACCTGCGTGCTGTTCGGCGACGGCGCCGGCGCGGTGGTGATCTCGCGCGACGACGAGCCCGGCCTGCTCGCCAGCCATCTCGGTGCCGACGGCAGCCAGGGGCACATCCTGCGCGTGACCGGCGGCATCGCCGAGGGCGTGGTGCGCGGCAATCCCTTCATCGAGATGGACGGCCAGGCGGTGTTCCGGCTGGCGGTCCGTGCGCTGGGCGAGTCGGCCGAACGCGTGCTGACCGAGGCCGGTCTGGCGGCCGATGCCATCGACTGGTTCATTCCGCACCAGGCCAATCTGCGCATTATCCGGGCACTCGCCGACCGCATCGGGCTGCCCTTCGAGCGCGTGGTGACCACGGTCGCGCATCACGGCAATACGTCGGCGGCGTCGGTGCCGCTGGCCCTGGACACGGCGGTGCGCGACGGACGCGTCCGGACCGGTCAGACGCTGCTGCTGCAGGGCGTGGGTGGCGGCATGACCTGGGGCAGCCTGCTGCTGCGGTACTGACGCCGCGGCGGGACGCTCACGCCGCCGGTGCGAGAACGGGAAGCGCCGCCGGCAGGACACCGAGGCGGACCGGTGTACGGAACGCTTCCTCACCGTCCACCGAGACCGTCTTCGGGCGGTGCGTGCGGATCTCGAAGGCGGCGCCGGACAGCGTGAGGATCTCGCGATGGCTGCGCATGCGGCCGCGCCGCAGCGCCGGAATCATGGCGACCAGCGCGTGCCACTTGCCGGCCGGCAGGGCATAGAGGTCCAGTCGCGCGTCGTCGATGGCGGCATCCTCGGCGACCGGAATGCCGCCCCCGTAGAAGCGCCCGTTGCCGACCGATACCTGGATGGCGCGCAGGCGCCGCCAGGCGCCGTCCTCGCCCCGGATGTGCGCGACGAAGGTGCGCCGCGTGCGGAAGGCGCTCCATGCCGCCGCCGGATAGGCGAGCGAACCCAGCCGCTGCTTGCTGCGCGCATCCGAGCGGCGCGCCACCTCGACCGCGAGGCCGATGTGCGCGACGTTGAGGAAGTAGCGGTCGTTGATCGTGCCGACATCGATCCGGCGAACGCGGTCGGCTGCCGCCACCCGGCAGGCCGCGGTGATGTCCATCGGAATGCCGATCGAGCGCGCGAAGTCGTTGGCGGTGCCCAGCGGAATCACGCCCATGGGCAGGCTGCCGTCGAGCACGGCCGGAAGGGCGGCGTTCATGGTGCCGTCGCCGCCGCACACCACGACGCGGTCGACGGTGTCGCGGTGACGCCCCAGTGCATCGGCGATATCGCCCGGTTCGCGGAGGTCGATGCGCACCGTCTCGAGACCGGCTTCTCCCAGGGCCGTGATCACCGCATCGGCGGCGGTGTCGCCGCGGCGACTCCCGGCGTTGAGCAGGACCAGCGCCCGGCGACCCGGAGCGGCGTCCGTACCGTCGACGCTCATTCGCTGTCTTCGGTGCGGAAGTGCTCGCGTGCCAGCAGTTCGCGCACGGCGCGGTAGTCGGCATCGAAGCGTTCGGCGATGGTTCCGGCCAGCTCCGCGCCTGCGTCATCCGGCGCCATGTCGGCCACGGCCGCCGCGGTGTGGCGCGATTGATTGGCGATGTTCATCAGGGCGAGCAGGTAGAGCCGCTCGAACTCGGTGCCGCCGCTGAGCGCCAGCTCCGCGAGCAGCGCGTTGCGCGTGCGGGTGCGCCGGGCGACATCCGCGTCCGGCAGGCCGGTGGCGTCGAGCGCGATGGCGGGATGCGACTCGGCATACGACGCAATGTCTGCACGTGCATCGGCGGCATGCTCGCCGAGCCGGGTGGCGAGCTCGTCGAGCGCATCCGATTCGAGCTTGACGTAGAGCACCGCCGGCAAGCGTTCCAGCTTGCCGAGCGTGTCGTGCAGCAGCGCGTAGCCGTGCGCGGCCGGCTGCGGGTCGTTCGCGGCGGCAGCGGAAGCGACGCTCAGCGCGGCGCAGAGTGTGAGGATGCGGCGGTGGCGGACCATGTGGCTCATCCGTGGTGGGGGCGCGCGCACGGCATTCCGGGGGACGGGTACCTTGCCAGCGGCAGCATAGCGCGATGCCCGGCGACGGCGGCGCCGGCCGCTCCGGCTGGTGGACGGTGCCGGAATCCGTGCAGAATCGCGCCATGTACCGATTGCGAGCGGCCGACCGGCTCCGATACTTCCTCGAGCGCCAGTTCATCAAGGGCGCCGGCTACCAGCTGCTGGTGGTCGCGGGCACCATCGGGCTGGTGTCGCTGCTCGGGGGGCTGCTCATCCTGCCCACCGGCGAGGAGAGCTCGTCGGAGGCGGTGTGGTGGGCCTTCCTGCGGCTGACCGATCCGGGCTATCTCGGCGACGACGAGGGCACCTGGCGGCGGACGGTGTCGACCATGCTGACGATCAGCGGCTACGTGCTCTTCATGGGCACGCTCATCGCCATTCTCACCCAGTGGCTGACGCGCACCATGCGCGCGCTGGAACAGGGGCTGACACCGATCACCGTCCGCGGGCACGTCGCCATCCTCGGACTCGGCAGCCGGACCTTGCCGGTGGTCGCCGAGATTCTCGGCGCGGGCGAGCGCCTGCGGCAGTTCCTGCGCATCGGCCGGACGCGCCGACTCAACATCGCCGTGCTCTCGGAGCGCGTCGATGCCGAGGTCGCGCAGCGCTTCCGCCGGTACGGCGCCTCCGGCCGGCATGCGCGCGACATCATCCTGCGCAGCGGCAGCGCGCTCCAGACCGAGGACCTGCACCGCGTCAATGTCGCGGATGCCGGTGCCATCATTCTCGCCGGCGGCGTGTTCGCGCGCTCCGAGCTGCAGAGCGAGGATGTCGCCACCATCAAGACGCTGATCGCGCTGCGCGACGAGGCGCGCCCCCGTCGTGGCCGGCCGGCACCGCTGGTCGTGGCCGAGCTCCAGGATCGCCGGCAGGTGCCGGTGGCGCGGGCGGCCTATCCCGGCCCGCTCGCGCTGGTGGCGGTGGATCAGGTGCTGAACCGCATCCTCGTCCAGCAGCTCCGCTACCCGGGTGTGGCGCGTGTCTTCGAGGCGCTGCTCTCCCGGCAGGGCAGCCATCGCTTTCACGTGCGCGATGCCTCGGACTTCGCCGGCGGTCGCTTCGGCGAGCTGCAGGCCCATTTTCCCGATGCGCTGGTCTGCGGCCTGGTGCGTCCGGACGGCGACGGCTTCTCGGCACGCCTCAACCCGCCGGCGGCGACGCGGCTGCAGCGTCAGGACCGGGTCGTGCTGATCGCCGCGACCCACGATGCCACCGAGCCTCGCAGCGGCAACCGAGTTTCCGCTCCGGTGGCGATCGCCGCCACCTGGGTGCCGCCGCCGAGCCCGCCGCACCGCCTTCTGGTGCTGGGCTGGAACCGCCGTCACGTCGCCCTGCTCGAGGAACTCGCGGGACGGCCCGATATGCCGGTCGAGATCACCTTCGTGTCGCTGCATCCGGCGCAGGAGCGCACTGCGCTCTGTGCCCCGGCACTGGCGGATGTCACGCATGTGCAATGCCGGCAGATCGAGGCCGATTTCGTGGTCGACAGCGAGCTCGCCGCATGCCGGCCCGAGCACTACGACAGCATCTACATCGCGACCTCCGACCTGATCGAGAGCGAACAGGAAGCCGATGCGCGCACCGTGGTCGGCCACCTGGTGCTCAGTCGCACGCTGGCCACGGCGCAGAAGCGGCCTCGGGTGCTGCTGGAGCTCGCCGATGCCGGCAATGCCAGCATGCTCGGATCGCATCGCGACGATGTGCTGGTACCGCCGCTCGTGATCAGTCACATGCTCGGTCAGGGGGCGCTGCGTCGCGAGCTGCTGGCGGTCTTCGAGGCCCTTCTGCAGAGGGACGGTGCCGATCTCATGCTGGTCGAGCCGGACTCGGCCACGGAGCCGGAAGCGCGCGCGGGTGATGTCGCGACCCTGCGCACGCACCTCCTGTCGCGCGGGTTGCTGCTGCTGGGCTGGCTGGACGGGGCCGGCGCCCTGCAGGTGCAGCCGCCCGACGGGGAAACGCTGCCAGCCGGCTTGGACGTGCGTTGGCTCGTGCTTTCGGCCGGCACGGCTTTCGACGCACCCTGAGCTAACATGGCGCCCTTGGAAAAGCCCGGCGGACGACCGGGCGCAATGGAGGAGCAAACGTGAGCACCACCGCCCCCCGCAGCCGCGACCTGCCCGTCGGCGCATCGCTTCCGGAGCTGGAAGGCGTCACGCAGGAGGGCGGCATACCGCTGGTGATCCGGGCGCCCGCTCCCGGCACCAATCTGGCGGCATGGCTCCGGGAGCGGCGGGATTCGATCATGGCTGCCCGCCGCACGCACGGCGCCATCCTGTTCCGCGGCTTCGGTGTGCTCGAAGCGCAGTCCTTCGAGGATGCGGCCCGGGTCATCGCGCCCGATCTGCAGTGCGACTACCTCGGACAGAGCCCCCGGCGCAAGCTGTCCGACTACGTCTTCACGTCGACCGAGCTGCCGCCGCACTATCCGATTCCGCAGCATGCGGAAATGAGCTTCTACTACGACCGGGCTCCGCACAGCCTGTTCTTCTGGTGTGCGCGCGCCGCTCCCATCGGCGGCGCCACACCGCTGACCGATCTGCGGCAGGTCTATCGCGATCTGGATCCCGTGGTGCGGGATGCCTTCGATCAGCGCGGCGTACGGCACATCCGGGCCTACAAGGGGCCCGGGGGTGGCCCCAATCTCGATGTCTTCCAGTTCAAGCGCTGGCACGAGGTCTACGGCACCACCGACAAGGCCGAGGTCGAGCGCATTGCCGCCGAGGCCGGTGACGAGCTGGTGTGGGGCAGGCGCGACCGCCTGACCCTGTACAGCACCCATCCGGCCACCCGCAACCATCCCGAGACCGGTGAGACCGCCTGGTACAACCACAGCCAGGTCATGCACCTTGCCGCCACGCCGCGCGAGCTCATGCGGCAGGCGCGCCGGCTGCAGAGCCTGCGGCTGTTCGGCGCGGCCTGCCTGCTCCGGGTGATCGCGTCCGCCAAGCACCGCCTCGTCCCGGCCGACCGGCAGAGCTATCACGTGACCTACGCCGACGGCGGCGAGATCCCCAACGCACACATCCGTCACGTCTGCGACACCATCTGGCGCAATACCGTCATCACACCCTGGCGGGTAGGCGACGTGCTGGCCATCGACAACGCCAGCGTGGCGCACGGTCGTACGCCGTTCCGCGGCGATCGGCTGGTCGCGGTCGCCTGGGCCTGAACGGCTCCGGGGTCGCTGCGCGCTGGTGCCGCGCTACAGCCACCCCTTGTAGCGGAAGAAGGCGTAGGGGGCGATGCCGGACAGGATCATGCCCACGACCGCCAGCGGATAGCCGAAGGTCCAGCTCAGCTCCGGCATGTGCGCGAAGTTCATGCCGTAGATGCTGGCGATGAGGGTCGGGGGCAGGAAGACCACGGCGGCGATCGAGAAGGTCTTGATGATCTGGTTCTGCTCGATGTTGATGAAGCCCTGCGCCGCATCCATCAGGAAGTTGATCTTGTCGAAGACGAAGCTGTTGTGCGGCAGCAGCGATTCGATGTCCTGCGCCAGCTCGCGCACCAGCTGGCTGTGCTCGGGCCTGAGGCGGCCACGCCGCTGTAGGAAGGTGAGCGCGCGCTGAGTGTCCATCAGGCAGAGGCGCACCTTCCCGCTGATGTCCTCGTGCACGGCTAGGTCGTCGAGTGCGTCCTCCATGTCGGCGTCGTTCTCCTCGAGCACCAGCGCGCTGATCTTCTCCAGGCCGGTGTAGACCTCCTCCAGCGTGTCGGCGAGATCGTCGATCTTGATCTGGATGAGGTTGAGCAGGATCGACATGGCGTCGTCGGCGAGCCCCGCGTGCCGGCGCGACCGCATGCGCAGCAGCCGGAACGCGGGGACCTCGCGCTCGCGCAGCGTGAACAGCCGGTCGCTGGTGACGGTGAATGCCACCGAGGTGTTGCGCGGCCGGCCATCGACGTCCTGCAGGAAGAGGGAGTGGATGTGCAGGCCGCCGGCGTCCTCGTAGAAGCGGGCACTGGCCTCGATCTCGTCGACGTCCTCCGTTTCCGGCAGGGTCTGGCGATAGAGATGGCTGACGCGTTCGCGCTCGTCGTTGTCGGGGTCCAGCAGATCGACCCAGATGGCTTCGTCGAGTGCGACGTGCAGGCGCTCCTCGTCGAGCGGCACGAGTCTCCCGTGTTCGAGCGCAAGCGCGTTCAGCATGGCGTCCCTCCGCGCATGGATGCGCCGAGAGTCTACCCGGGCGCGGCGACGCGCGCGGGGGCTGTGCGACACTGCGCGCCGGCGACGGTCCGACGGCGCGTGAACCGTTGGCTGCATTCCGCGGTCAGTGCGCTGTCCGGCCGGTCCCGTCCGCGGGAAGGCTCCGGCGGACGCGATATTCCGCGCGGATCCCGACAATCCAGCACGAGGCAGGGCCATCAGCAGATCGCAACATCGCTCGACCGGCAGGGCCGCTTCCGGGACGCGCCGCGTGTCGGGGCGAGCGCTGCGCAGCGTGTCGCGGCTTTCGGCCCTGCTCGTCGCCGGATGCACCGCGGGCTGCATCGTGCCGGTTCAGCTCGCGGTCGACGACACGCTGGGCGAGACCTCGCGCTTCGCGGGCAGTGGCGACGCCGCGCCGAGCCAGTGCACGGCGCTGGGCGGTACGCCGCTGCAGTCGCTGATCGCATCGGCGTTCGACGAGAGCCCGACACTGGCGCAGAGCTGGGCGCGCCTGAGTCAGGCGCGCGCCGCGTCGCGCGCGGAGTCGGGCAGCCTGCTGCCGAGTCTGTCGCTGTCGGCCCAGCGCAGTGACGCGTCGGGCAACGGGGGCGGCAGCGTGGCGGGCGGGACCCCGCCGACCGGGGGCGCAACCGGTGGAAGCGACTGGCAGGCGACCGCGGCCGCCAGCTACGAGCTCGATTTCTGGGGACGCCTGGACAGCCGGCGCGAAGCGGCACGGCTGTCTGCCCGCGCGGCCGAGGCCGATCTGCGCACGGCCACCATCTCGCTTGCCGCCGACATCGCCACCGCCTGGGCCGAGTGGGTGACCGCCGCGCGCCGCGTGGCAACGCTGGAAGCACAGTACGGCGACGCCCGGTCGCTCGAACGGCTGCAGGCGCTGCGCTTCGCCAACGGGCAGTCGGACGCGCTGGCACTGTCGCAGGCCCGGGAGCAGGCAGCCGGCGTCTCGGCCCAGCTCGCCGATGCGCGCGGGGGGCTCGATGTGGCTCGCCTGCGACTGAATCTCCTGCTGGGGCGTGCGCCCGACGACGATCGGCTGCCGGCGCCACCGGATGCGCTTCCCGAACCCGGGCCGTTGCCGGCGGCCGGCCTGCCCAGCGCACTCCTCGACAACCGGCCCGATCTGCGCGCCGCCTGGCTGCGCCTGCAGGCGGCCGATGCGCGGGCCGCCGCCGCGGCTGCCGAGCGCTGGCCGCGCCTGACGCTGTCGGCAAGCCTGTTCACGCAGGCCGAGGCCTTCGGCGACCTGTTCGATCGAACCATCCGCCAGATCGCCGCGGCGCTGGACTGGAGCCTCTTCCAGGGCGGTACGCTGGCGGCGCGGCAGGACGAAGCCGAGGCACTCGCGGTCGAGCGCCTCTACGCGCTCGAGCAGGCGTGGCTGGAAGCGCTGCGCGAGGTGCAGGCCGCGCTCGACAGCGAGCGTGCCGCCGGCGAGCGCATCGCGGGCCTGGAGACTCGGCTCGGCCATGCCCGCGAGCGTCTGACCCAGGCGCGGCGCAGCTATGCGCAGGGGCAGCGCGCATATCTGGAGGTCCTGTCCGCGCAGCAGGCGGTCAACAGCGCCGAGCTCGAGGCATTGTCGGCGCGCAACGCGCGTTTCGTGCAGCGGGTCAACCTGTGCCGGGGACTGGCGGCCAACGTCGCCGGCACGCCGCCGGCACCCGAGCGGCTGCGATCGGAGAAAGAGGAAGCGTCGTGAGAAACCGTTCCTGGAAGGCCCTGCTGCCGCTGCTGGTGCTGTTCGCGGCAGTGGTAGTGGTCGCATTGATGGTGATGAGCAGCGAGCCGCCGGCGCGCCACGATACCGGCGAGGTGCCCGCGCGTCTGGTGCAGACCGCGACGGTTTCGCGGGCGGAGCACCGCATCGACGTCCAGGCGACCGGCACGGTGGTGCCGGCGGAGTCGGTCGTCCTGCAGCCACAGGTCGCCGGCCGGGTCACCGCGATCAGCCCGGAGCTCGAGCCGGGGGCGCTGGTGCGCAGGGGCGACGTGCTGGTGCAGATCGAGCGCACCGATTACGAGGCGGCGGTCGCCGAGGCCGAGGGCCAGCTTGCCCAGGCGCAGGCCGATCTGGCGCTGGAGCGCGGGCGCGGCGATGTTGCCGCCGAGGAGTTCGAGAGCTTCGCGGACGAGCTGGATGTGCCGGTGAACGAGGCACTGGCGCTGCGCGAGCCACAGCTGGCGGCGGCGAGGGCGGCGGTGCGCCGTGCCGAGGCGGCGCTCCGGCGCGCGCGCGCCGACCTCGATCGCACCAGGCTCACCGCGCCCTTCGATGCGGTGGTGGTATCGAAATCGGTCGACGTCGGTGCGCAGGTGACCGCGCAGAGCCAGCTCGCCGAGCTGGTTGCGGTCGATCGCTACTGGGTGCGGGCCACGCTGCCCATAGCGCACCTGTCCGAGATCGATGTCCCCGGGTTCAACGCGGAGCACGGTTCGGAGGCCATCATCCGCCAGAGCGTCGGCACCGGGCGGACGGTCGAGCGCGCCGGCGAAGTCACGCGCTTGTTCGGCGGTGTCACGGAGCAGGGCCGGCTCGCACAAGTGCTGGTCCGGGTTCCCGATCCGCGTGCGCGGGAAACCGACGGCCTGCCGCTGCTGCTCGATGCCTTCGTCGACGTCACGCTGCGCGGCAGGCGTTCGCGCGAACTGATCCGCCTGCCGCGCGAGCATCTGCACGAGGGCGATACGGTCTGGGTCTTTGACGACGGAACGCTCGATATCCGTTCGGTCGGGGTGGTCTGGCGGGCGCGCGACCACGTGCTGATCGGCGAGGGTCTGGACGACGGCGAAGCCATCGTCACCAGCCCGCTCAGCGGTCCGGTGGCGGGTCTCCGGCTGCGCCGCGAGGACAGTGCCGATGGCTGAACCGCGCGGACCGATCGCGTGGATGGCCGAGAACCACGTCGCGGCCAACCTGCTGATGCTGGTGCTGCTGCTGGGCGGCCTGATCTTCGCGCTCAACGTCAAGCAGGAGGTGTTCCCGAACATCCAGCTCGACACCATCACTGTCGAGGTACCCTTCCCCGGTGCGACGCCCAGCGAGGTCGAGGAAGGCGTCGTGCTGGCCATCGAGGAGAACCTGCGCGACATCGAGGACATCAAGGAGATGCGCTCGACCGCGGCCGAGGGGCGCGGCGTGGTCACCGCCGAGCTGTTCGCGGGCAGCAACATCAACGCCGCGCTCAACGACGTCAAGAGCGCGGTGGACCGCATCACCACCTTCCCGACCGAGGCCGAGGAGCCGATCATCGCCCCGGCCAGCCTGCGTCAGCAGGTGGTGGCGCTGATCCTGCACGGCGACGTCGATACCCACACGCTCAAGCGGTTGGCCGAGCAGGCGCGCAGCGAGCTGCTCGACATGCCCGGGATCACGCTGGTCGACATCGCCGCGATTCCGCCACCCGAGATCAGCGTCGAGATATCCCAGGCCGAGCTGCGCCGGCACGGGCTGACCCTGCCGCAGGTCGCGCAGCGCATCGATCAGAACTCCCAGCAGCTGGGTGCCGGCACCATCGAGACGCGCGGTGGCGAAGTGCTGGTACGGGTGGACGAGCGCCGCGAGACCGCCGAGGCGCTGCGCGAGCTCGTCGTCATCGCGGCCGCCGACGGCACGGTGGTCCGCCTGGGCGACATAGCCCGCATCGATGACGGTTTCCAGGACACCAACCGTGCGGCCTACTTCAACGGGCGGCCGGCCGGGCAGGTGCGCATCTTCCGCGTGGGCGAGCAGTCGCCGCTGGACATTGCCGCGGTGGTGCGCGACTACGCCGAGCGCAAGCGTGCCGAGTGGCCCGACAGCATCGGTGTCGAGGTGTGGCAGGACCGCTCGGAGCTCTACGCCGGACGCATCGGGCTGCTGATCAGCAACGGACAGATCGGCGTGGTGCTCGTGCTGATCGTGCTGGGGCTCTTCCTTCGGCCGGCGCTGGCCTTCTGGGTGACGCTGGGCATTCCGGTCACCTTCCTGGGCGTGTTCCTGTTCATGCCCATGTTCGGGGTGTCGGTGAACATGCTCTCGATGTTCGCCTTCCTGCTGGTGCTCGGTATCGTGGTCGACGACGCCATCGTGGTCGGCGAGGCCGGTTTCCATCATCGCGGCGAGGGCGTGGCGCCGCGCGAGGCGGCCGTGCGCGGCGCGCGCGAGGTGGGGCGCCCGGTGGTGTTCGCGGTGCTCACCACCATCGTGGCGTTCGCGCCGCTGCTCTTCATGCCGGGAACCATGGGGAAGTTCTTCAGCGATATCCCGCTGGTGGTCATTCCGATTCTCCTGCTGTCCCTGGTCGAGAGCCTGTTCATACTGCCGGCGCACCTCGCTTCGGTACGCGAGGTGCGTCCGTGGCGCGGGCCGCTGGGCTCGCTGCAGCGCCTTCAGGAAGGGGTTTCGGTCCGGCTGCAGCGCTTCATCCGCCATCGCTACCGGCCGTTCCTGGCGCGTGCGCTGCGACGTCGCTATCTGACCCTCTCGCTGGGTCTCGCCGCGCTGATCGTCGTGCTCGGACTGCTCGCGTCGGGTCGAATGCCGGTGCGCTTCATGCCGGACATCGAGGGGGACTCGGTCACGGCAACGGTGGTCCTGCCGGTGGGCGCCGCCATCAGCGAGACCGGCAAGCTCGTGCAGCGGCTCACCAGCGAAGCGCGTGCGACCGCGAACGAACTGGCCGGCGAGGGCGCCGATGGCGTGCTGCGCGGCATCTATGCCGAGGTCGGCGGTCAGGCCGGAGAGGGCGGCCCCGGCGGCGGCGGCAGTTCGCAGGGCAGCGCCAATTCGGGCTTCGTGCAGGTGGAGCTGGTCGAATCGGGCCAGCGCGAGTTCAGCGCACGCCAGTTCTCGGATGCCTGGCGCGCGCGGGTGGGGGAGCCGGTCGGTGTCGACCGGCTGAACTTCTCGTTCGGACTGGGGCCCGGCAGCGGTGCCGACCTCGGCATCGAGCTGGCGCACCGCGACCAGGACACGCTCGAGCGCATGGCCGAACGCCTCGCGGCCGAGTACGCCAGCTATGATGGCGTCTACAACATCGACGACGGCTTCACGCGCGGCAAGACGCAGATCGAGGTCCGTCTCACCCCGCTGGGCCGCGCGCTGGGCCTCGACGTTGCTGCGGTATCGGCGCAGCTGCGCGGCAGCTTCTTCGGCGCCGAGGCCGAGCGCCAGCAGCGTGGTCGCGACGAGCTGCGCATCTACGTGCGTCTGCCGGAGGCGGACCGCGACCGTCTGGAAACCCTCGAGAATCTCATCCTGCGCACCCCGAGCGGTGGCGAGGTGCCGCTGGACCAGGCCGCGACGCTGACCTACTCGCGCGCCTTCACCAGCATCGGCCGCGAGGACGGGCGGCGGGTCATCGATGTCACTGCCGCGGTGAATCCCGCGCTGGCCTCGGCCAGCCAGATCAGCGCCGATCTGCAGGCCCGTGCGCTGCCCGCGATGGCCCGCGACTATCCGGGCATGGACTGGGAGCTCTCGGGCGGCCAGGAGGATCGCGCCGAGTCCTTCGCGGCGCTCGGCAGTGGACTGCTGATGGCCCTGTTCATCATGTACGCGCTGATCGCGGTGGCGTTTCGCTCCTATGTGCAGCCGCTGCTGATCATGCTGGCGATCCCCTTCGGTCTCATAGGCTCGGTGGCAGGGCATCTCATGCTGGGGCTGGACATCTCCTTCATCAGCCTGTTCGGGCTGGTGGCGCTGTCCGGCGTCGTGGTCAACGACAGTCTGGTGCTCATCGATGCGGTGAATGCCGCGCGCGATCGCGGCCACAGTCCGGCGTGGTCCGTGGTGATCGGCAGCGCCCGCCGCTTCCGGGCGGTGCTGCTCACCTCGCTGACCACCTTCTTCGGACTGGTGCCGATGATCTTCGAGACCTCCCTGCAGGCCCGCTTCCTGATTCCCATGGCGGTATCGCTGGGCTTCGGCGTGCTCTTCGTCACCGTCATCGCGCTGGTGCTGATCCCGGCGGCCTACCTGATGCTGGAGGACATCCGGCGCGGCACCCGGCGCGGTGTCGAGCACCTGCCCATGCCGGAGCACGAGGACAACGGGGCGGCGGTCGAGCGATGAGAGGGCACTGCGCGGAGGTCGGACCGTCCATGTGCCACTCGTCCCTGCTACGCTGCGATCCATGAGGCAACGCGCTTCCACCATCACGGCGCTGTCGTTGGCGGTGTTCGTGCTGCTGACCGGGTTCTCCTGGTCGGCGCACATCGACACGCCCGCGGCGGGCGAGGGCGCTCTCGCGGCCGCGCATGCCCACACCGATGCGGGAGACGCCGTGACCGACTGCGACCATTGCTGCCATGCGTCGGCGCACCTGATCGCGTTGCTGCCGGTTCCCGGTACCCACGAGCTCATCGCGGTCGCGCAGCGACTCCCGGAAGCGGTCGACAGCGTTCCGCAGACCGAGCCCGATCCCCCCTACACACCTCCCATCGTCTGAGTCTTCTCCGCAGTTCGTCGCGGCGCGCAGCGCGCCGTGTCCGCTATTCGCGATGAGGACGCAACGATGTCTCTCCCTTCAATTCGCGCGGCCGGCGTACTGCTGGCCTGTGCGCCATGCCTTGCAGTTGCTGCACAGCCGCCGTCACCGCTTGACTTGAACCAGGCCCTGGACTGGGCCCAGCGCAACAACCCCACACTGATTGCCGCCCGCATCGGGCTGCGCCAGCGCGAGGGTGCGCTGGTCCATGCCGAGCGTGCGGTGCCCGCCAACCCCCAACTCGGGCTCGAGGCTGCCGATCGCGATCCACCGGGCGGATCGGCCAGCACCGATATCGGCATCCGCCTGAGTCAGGAATTCTGGATCGCCGGGCAGGGCGGGCTGCGCCAGCGCGCCGCGCAGGCGCGGTTGACCGCCGACGAAGCGGACTTGCGGTTTCTGCAGGTTGCCACGCGTTCGCGTGTGCGCGCCGCCTTTCTGGACGCGCTCGTGGCGGAGCGCGCAGTGACCACCGCGCAGGAGGTGGTGGCCGTGAACCGCGACCTTGCCGACTACGCGCAGCGGCGCCTTGATGCGGGGCAGGGCACGCGCATGGAGACCAATGTCGCCCGCATTGGTGCGGGGCGCGCCAGGGCGCTGCTGGCGCGCGCCCAGTCGGAACGGGCGCAGGCCCGTATCCGGCTGCGCGAGCTGCTGGCGCTGGCGCCGGATGCACCGCTGCAGCTCGAAGGACGGCTGAAGCCTACGGCGCCGGAAATTCCCGACAAGCAGACCCTGATTGAGCGCGCGGTCGCCCAGCGCGACGATCTCGCGGCGGCGGCGTCGCGGGTAGCCGCGGCGCACGAGGACCTTCAGCTCGCACGCCGCCAGATCACCCCCAACCTCACCGTTTTCGGCTTCTACCAGGAAGAGGAAGGGGCGCGCATCGCCGGTGGCGGTGTCTCCCTGCCCCTGCCGGTGCTGCACCGTTACGGCGGGGAGCGCCAGCAGGCCGTCGCCGGCCTGGAAGCGGCGCGTCTCGACCGCGAAACCCTGGAGCGCGAGGTCCGACTGCAGGTGCTGTCAGCGCTGAGCGCGCTCCAGGCAGCACGACAGCGCGTCGAGGCCATGAGCGAAGAGGTCGTGACCGCGGCGCGCGAGAACTTCGCATTGACCCAGCGCGCCTTCCAGGCCGGAGAGCTGGGCGCACCGGCGCTGACGACCGCGCAGGACACCCTGATCAATACGCGGCGCGACCATCTCGACGCCCTGCGCGAGCTGGTTGCCACCGGCACCGAACTGGAGCGCGCAACGGGGGGGCTGATCGCTCTCGGCAACGCGCCCGTCAACGAATAGAGGAATACCGGAATGCATACACGACACAACGCCGCGCTGCTGCTGGTGGCCGGCACCTTGATGGCTACTGCTGCCTGTGGTGGCAGCACCGATCGGGCCGTGACCGCCCCTGCTGGTGACGATGCACACGCCGGTCATGAGGGCAACGCGTACGGGGAAGGCGATAAGCACCAGGGTAGCGGACACGAAGCCGAAGGCTCTGATGCGGAGCGCCGGCACGCACCGGGACACGGCGAAGCCGGGCACGATGAGGACGGCAGGGAAGGCCATGATGGCCACGCGCAGGAAAAGCGCACACTGCATCTGGAGTCGGCCCAGCGCGATCAGTTGTCGCTGCGCATCGCGCCAGCCGAAGCCGGCACGGCGACCGACAGCGTGCAGGCGCCCGCGACAGTGGCCTTCGATGCGGATCGCATTGCCCGCGTCGGGCCGCGGCTGGAGGCCAAGGTGCTGAAGGTGAGTCGGGACCTCGGAGAACGTGTCGCTGTCGGCGAGACGGTTGCCATTCTGGACAGCGTCGCGCTGGGGCGCGCCAAGGCGACCTATCTGACGGCCCGCGCCAAGCTATCGGCCGAGCGCGCGAACTACCAACGGCACGAGAAGCTGGCCGAGCAGCAGATCATCAGTCAGGAGAAGCTGCTGAGCTCGCGTGCGACCTACCTTCAGGCACAGGCCGAGCGCGACGCCGCCCGCGCCGAGCTGCGCCTCTACGGCCTCAGCGAGGACGCCATCGCGGGCATTGCCGCCGGCGGTGACGCGCCGCTGTCGCGTTACCCACTGACTGCTCCCGTCGACGGCACGATCCAGCAGCGCGATCTGGTCCCGGGGCAGACCCTGTCCGCGCAGGACACGCCCATCCACATCGTCAATACCGAGCGCATGTGGGTGATGATCGAGGCCGACGAGCAGGACCTGCCACGGCTGGCACCGGGCCAGCCCGTGACCCTGTCGTTGCGCGCCCTGCCGGGACGACGCTTCGAGGGGGTCACGGACTGGGTGTCGCGGGAACTGGACGAAGCCACGCGCACCGTGCGCGTGCGCGCCGAGGTGCCCAACCCGGACGGCGCATTGCGCGCCGGCATGTTCGGCACCGCCCGCATTGCCACCGACGACAGCGCGCGCTATGCGCTGGTACCGGTGGATGCCGTGCAGACGATCGAGGATAAGCAGGTTGTCTTCGTGCCCGGAGACGAGGAAGGTGCGTTTCGCGCCGTCCCGGTAGTCATCGGCGCCGAGGGCGGCGGTCGCGTCGAGATTCGCGACGGGCTGTCACCCGGCGATCGCGTCGTGACGATTGGCGCCTTCGACCTCAAGTCCGCGCTCACTGCCAGTGGCCGCAGCGCCGCGCACAGCCACTAGCGCGAGGCGGGCATCATGATCAACGCAATCGTGCGACTCGCGCTCGAGAATCGGGTGCTGGTCGTCGTCGCAGTCATCGGGCTGGCGGTCGGCGGCACCTTCTCCTTCCAGCGGCTGGCGGTGGATGCCTTCCCGGATGCCACGCCGACGATGGTGCAGATATTCACGTCCAGCGAGGGGCTGTCCCCCGAGGATGTGGAGACGCTGATCTCCTATCCGATCGAGATCAGCATGTACGGCCTGCCGAATCTGGCGAAGGTGCAGTCGACATCGATCTTCGGACTCTCGCGCGTCGACGTCTACTTCGAGGACGGCACCGACATCTACTTCGCCCGGCGTCTGGTCAACGAGCGACTGGCCGAGGCCCGGCGCGAGATTCCGCCGGGCCTGGGTGAGCCGCAGCTCGGTCCGATCACCACCGGGCTCGGTCGCGTCCTGATGTACACAATGGAAGGCGAGGGCTTCTCGCTGATGGAGAAGCGCACCTTCCAGGACTGGATCGTCAAGCCGCAGCTGCGCACCGTTCCGGGTGTCACCGGCGTGCTCTCCATCGGCGGCTTCGAGAAGCAGTACCAGGTACAGCTTGACCAGAATGCGCTGCTGGCGCGTGATCTCACTGTCGCCGATGTGCGCCGCGCGCTGGCCGCCAACAACCGCAATGTGGGCGCCTCCTTCATCAACCGCGGCGGCGAGGAATACATCATCCGCGGTTACGGCTGGGTGGAGTCCGGCGCGGTCGGGCTCGACGACATCCGCGACATCATCATCGCCGAGCAGGGCGGCAACCCCGTCACGGTCGGCGATGTGGCAGAGGTCGCCCATGGCGCCGCCATCCGCCGTGGTGCGCAGATAGCCAATGGCGAGGAGTCGGCCGGAGGCTATGTCTTCAAGCTGATCGGCGCCAATACCCAGCAGGTACTGGTCGACGTCGAGAAGAAGATCGCCGCCATCAATCAGTCCCTGCCGGACGGGCTGCGCATCAAGCCCTTCTACTCGCAGGCCGAGCTCACCAGCAAGGCGATCGGCACGGTGCAGTCGGCGCTGCTGTTGGGGGCGGTGTTGGTGCTGTTCTTCCTCTATCTCTTTCTCGGCAACTTCCGCTCCACGCTGATCGTCGTGGCCAGCGTGCCGCTGTCCGTGCTGGCGGCCTTCATCGCCATGTACTTCGCGGGGCTTTCCGCGAACCTGATGAGCCTGGGCGGGCTGGCCATCGCCATCGGGATGATGGTGGACGGCTCGGTGGTCATGCTGGAGAACGTGTTGCGCAATCTCGAGGCCCGGCAGGAGGGCGAGGCGGTGCCCTTGCTGCGCATCGTCGGGGAAGCCGGCCGTGAGGTCGCGAGACCGATCGTGTTCGCTACCGGCATCATCATCATCGTCTTCCTCCCGTTGTTCACGCTGCAGGGCGTCGAGGGCAAGCTGTTCACGCCCATGGCCACCACCATCAGTTTCGGGCTGCTGGGCGCCCTGCTGCTGGCGCTGACGCTGGTACCGGTGATGGTCACGCTGCTGTTCCGCAAGGGCGCCGCCCAGTCTGAACCGAGGCTGGTACGCTGGCTGAAGGCCGGCTATCGACCGTTGCGGGATGGCGCGATGCGCAGGCCGGCGGTCGTGCTCGGCTGTGCAGTAGTGCTGTTCGCCGGCAGCTTGCTGCTGTTTCCGCTACTCGGGTCGGAGTTCGTGCCGACGCTGCGTGAAGGCACCTTTCAGGTGCGCTCGACCCTGCCTCCGGGCGCGAGCCTCGATTCGGCCATTCAGTACGGCAAGCGCATCCAGTCCGTGCTTCGGGCCTTTCCGGAGGTGACCGGGGCCTATTCGCGCGTGGGGCGTGCCGAAGTGGGCGGCGACCCCGAGCCGGTCAATGTCGTCGCCACGGTGATCACCCTCAAGCCATTGGGTGCATGGAAGAGTGGTCGCAACTACGAGCAGTTGCAGTCGGCCATGGCCGAACGTGTCTCGGAACGCATCCCGGGACTGGCCAACAACTTCTCGCAGCCCATTCAGCTGCGTACCGATGAACTGCTCTCCGGGGTGCAGGCGCAGCTCGTGACCAGCATCTTCGGTGAGGATCTGGACGAACTGGCTTCCGTCGGTCGCAAGGTCGAGGCGTTGGCCAGGGAGGTTCCCGGCGCTACCGATGTCCGCATGCAGCAGCAGTCCGGCAAGCGCCAGATCGTGGTCAAGCCGGACCGCGACGCGTTGGCGCGTCACGGCATCAGCGTCGACGAGGTGCTGAGTACGCTGTCGGTCGGCGTCGGCGGCGACGCTGTGGGGCAGGTCTTCGACGGGGTGCGGCGCTTCGACATCTTCCTGCGCCTGCAGGCGGAGCAGCGCGCGGGTCTGGAGCAGATCCGGAACCTGCAGCTGCGCACGTCGGACGGTGTGCTCATGCCCCTGAGCCGCGTCGCCGATGTATCGCTCTACACCGGACCGAAGAAGATATCCCGTTCCAATGCCGGCCGCCGGATCTACGTGCAGATGAACGTGCGCGGGCGCGACATGGGCAGCGTGGTCGAGGATCTTCGCAAGCGCATCCGGGCGGAGGTCGACATGCCGCCGGGCTATTTCGTCGCGTTCGGCGGCCAGTTCGAGAACCAGGAACGCGCCATGCGCCGGCTCTATTTCGTCGTGCCCGTCACGCTGGGGCTGGTCTTCCTGCTGCTGTATTCGGCGTTCTCGTCGCTGCGCTACGCGGCGCTGATCTTCCTCAATGTGCCCTTCGCGGTGACCGGCGGCATCGCGACGCTGTGGGCGAGCGGTCTCTATCTCTCCGTACCTGCGGCGGTGGGATTCATCGCGGTCTTCGGTGTCGCCGTGCTCAACGGGGTAGTGCTGGTGTCCTGCATCAACCAGCTGCGGGAAAAGGGCATGGCGCTCGACGACGCCGTGCGCACCGGTGCGGAGCATCGTCTGCGGCCGGTGCTCATGACCGCGGTGACCTCGATCTTCGGGCTGGTGCCATTGCTGCTGGCCGACGGCATCGGCGCCAATGTCCAGCGACCGCTCGCGGCCGTCGTGGTGGGCGGGCTCATCAGTTCGACGCTGCTCACGCTGCTGGTGCTGCCGGCGGTCTATCGCTGGTTCGCGGCCGGCGCGGATCGTGGGCCAGCGCGAACGCAATCGTGAACCCTGCGGGCGGATCCGGTGTCGTGTAGGGGACGTTCATCAATGAAGGAACCAACCATGCTGAACAGGATCATCCGCGTGCTCGTCGTCGGTGTGCTCGCCGCGAGCGCGCTGCCCGCGTATGCGAAGACCGTGACCGTCGAGGGCCAGAACAGCCTGCGCTTCAGCGTCGAGAGCATCACGGTACAACCGGGTGAGGAAGTGACCATCGAGCTGGTCAACAATACCGAGATGCCGCCGCAGGCCATGTCGCACAACTGGGTGCTGCTCGCTGCCGGTGCCGATGCCGACGCATTCAATGCGGCCGCGCTCGGCGCCAAGGACAACGACTACATCCCGTCCGACATGGCCGATCAGGCGCTTGCCCATACCGCGATGATCGGAGGTGGTGAGAGCGACACGATCACCTTCACCGCGCCCGAGACGCCCGGCGACTACACCTATCTGTGCACCTTCCCGGGCCACTTCTCGGCCGGCATGAAGGGCACGCTGACGGTGGCATCCGGCGGATAGCCCACCGGCGGGCCGGTGGTCGCGGCGCGCGGCCGCCGGCTCACCTCTCTTCCGGTGTGGAACGGAGAACGCCGGGACGGGCGTGTCGCGGATACCGCGGCGGTTCAGCTTCCCCGAGTAGCTTGGAGGTCTCCGGGGTGCGGTGCGGACATGCAGTCGCGCCGCCGGTCCCGCAGCCGGGAGACACCATGTGAGCAGGTACGCGCTGATCTACCTAGGGGTTCTGGTCTGTCTGGCATACGGCTATGCCATCGGCAGGCACGAGGTGTTTCCCCATGCGTGGATCGAGACGGTCCGCAGCGAGATCCGCTACCTGCGCAACGATCTCAGCGACGGCGTCGAGCGCTTCCTCGTGCCCTACACGCCGTCCGACGCGAGCGGTTTCGCGCCAGCCGCCCCCGGTCGCTACGCGTTCGGGAGCACGCCGGCAATCCGCACCGGGGACGGGGCCGTTGCAGGCTACCGGGCGCTGATGGGGTCCTTCGACTTCAATCCGCCCGGACATGCCATCGTGCTCCTCGACGCAGGCAATGCCGTACGCCATGTCTGGCGTCTGCAGGAGGAAGTCGCCGACGGCGGGCCGGAAGTGCGGCCCGATGCCAACAAGTTCCCGCACGGCATGGAGATCCTGCCGGACGGCTCGGTGGTCTTCGCCTACGACGGCGGCGCCTCCCTGCAGCGCTTCGATGTCTGCGGTACGCGGATGTGGCGGCTTCCGGGCCGATTCCACCATTCGGTAACGCTCGATGCGGACCGGCGCCATGTCTGGACCCTGCTCGATGCCGAGGGCTCGGAACCGGATCCGTCCATCGATGTGGCCAGCCGCCGCTTCCTCGTGCGCGTGGCGCTGGACGACGGCGAGATCGAGCGGCGCATCTCGCTGCGGCAGATCATGGACGCCAACCCGGGAATCGACATCCTCGGACTGCATCAGACCGATCTCGAGGAACGCTACGAGTGGCGCGGCGATGCCTTCCACGAGAACGACATCGATCCGCTGCCGCGCGAGCTGGCCGATGCGTTTCCGCGCTTCGAGGCCGGCGACCTGCTGCTCAGCATGCGCTCGCTGGACCTTGTCTTCGTGCTCGATCCGGATGATCTGGCGGTCAAGTGGTGGCGCATCGGGCAGGTGCGGCGCCAGCACGATCCGGACTGGCAGCCCGATGGCTCGATCACGATCTACGACAACGACATGCACCGCGGCCCGCTGCGCATCGTGCGCATCGAGCCGGAGAACTACCGGGCAAGCGTGCTGTACGAGGGGAGACGCCACGGCGCACAGACGTGGTTTCGGGGCAGGCATCAACGGCTGCCCAACGGGAATCTTCTGATCACGGTGCCCCAGCAGGGGCGGGTGCTCGAGGTGGCGCCGGACGGCGCGCTCGTCTTCGAGCTGCTCAATCGGTACCGGCCGCAGCCGGGCCGCAACCTGCTGGTGTCCGAGGCCCGTTGGCTGCCGCTCGACTACTTCGACTTCGAGGAGTTTCCGTCATGCGAAAGCTGAGCCCCGCCATCGTCCTTCCCGTCCTGTTGCTCGTTGCCGCGCCCGCCGCCGCCTATGTCGGCCCGGGCCTGGGTGCGGGCACCATCGGTGTCATCCTGGGTTTCATCGGCTCGATCCTGCTGGCGTTGTTCGCCATCGTGTGGTTCCCGATGAAGCGCGTGCTGAAGAAGCGTCGCGGTGCCGACCGGGCGCAGGCGAAGCAGCATCAATCCCCGGACCGGGACGACGAGGCCGTCGAACCGGATGAGCGGGCAGCACCATGAGCGCCGTGCTGTGCGCGATCGTCGGCATCGCGTTCGTCGAGCTGCTGGTGCGCACGCACTTCGTCGGCACGGCGTACGCGCTGCTCGATACCGGATCGCGGGCGACCCATGTCGTGACGTCGAAGCGCATCTCCGATCACTGGAAGGAGCGTGCGGTGCTGGCCTACTCCGGCACCATGATGCGATGCACGCTGCGTCTGGGCCTCGTTCTGCTCGCGGCAGCGGCTGCGGTATGGGGCCTGGGGCTTCTCTCCCGCGCGCTGATCGACCTCGATCTGCTGCAGGCGCTGACGACGTGGCAGGGCCTGGCGGTGAGCACCGCCGCGGCCCTGGTGTATGCAGCCATCGCAGGGCGCCGCGAAGCGCACGCGGACGAGGCGGGCACCGGCGACTACACCGCCACCGACAAGCTCCTGCATCGCGTGGCCCTGTCCAGCGCGGCCGTGCGCGAGATGACCTTCGATCTCGAGATGGCGGCCGGTGGCCGCGCCACGACCGCCGAAACCGTCACGCAGCGCCATGTCTTCGTGGCGGGGCTGGCCCGTGCCGGTACGACGGTGCTGATGCGCAGCCTGCACGCCAGCGGCGCATTCCGCTCGCTGACCTATCGCGACATGCCCTTCGTGCTGATGCCGAACCTCTGGGGACGCGTCGCCGCGCTCGGCGCGCGCGACCGGGCCGCTGGAGAGCGCGCCCACGGCGACGGCATCGCGGTGGACTTCGACAGTCCGGAAGCGCTGGAGGAGGTGTTCTGGAAGACCTTCTGCAGCGATGCCTTCCTGCAACCGGACCGTCTGGTGCCGCACCACGTCGATGACGAGACCGTCGACCGTTTCCGCGACTACATCGATGCGGTAGTCCGCAGCGACGGCGCCGACGGTCGCCGACGCTATCTCTCCAAGAACAACAACAACATCCTGCGACTGCCCGCCATTGCCGAGGCGTTGCCGGAGAGCGTCATCGTGGTCCCGTTCCGCGAGCCGGTGCAGCAGGCACTGTCGCTGAAGCGCCAGCACGAGCGCTTCGCGGCGCAGGGCAGGGACGATCCGTTCGTGCGGCGCTACATGCAGTGGCTCGGCCACCACGAGTTCGGACCGGACCACCGGCCGTTCTGCATGGACGAGGACGCATTCGCCGCGCTTGCGCAGCACCGGCCGGAAGGGCTGGATTACTGGCTGCTGCTGTGGTGTCAGGTCTACCGGCACCTCCTCGCCACGGCCCCGGCGCGGGCCGTCTTCCTGAGCTACGAGCGCGTCTGCGACAACGCAACGGGCGCCTGGCCGGCACTGCTGGAGCAGGTCGACTGCCGGGCCGCGGAGACCGACGGTCGGGCACCGCAGCTGCAGGCATCCTTCCGCACGCCCGGTGCGCTGCCCGATCGCGCGCTCTGCAAGGACGCGGATGCAGTGCACGGCGCACTGCTGGAACGCAGTCTGTAGCGCGTCGCCGTACCGCCGCGTTCCGGGTCACCGCAATCGGGTACCGTGCTGCCTGTGCGCAGGAGGTGCGCCCATGGAGCACGACGAGTACGCCCCGCTGCGGCGCGAATACGCGCGGGCCGCGCGGCACTACGACCGGCGCTGGGGCCGCTACGTGGCGGCATCGGTGGCGGCTACCGTGGCCCGGCTTCCCGCCGTGCGCGCGGGCGATCGGGTCCTGGATATCGGCTGTGGCACCGGCGTGCTGCTTGCGGCGATCGCCTCGCATGCTCCGGATGCACGATTGTCGGGCATCGACCTGTCCCCGGGCATGCTGCGGCAGGCGCGCGCGCGGCTCGCGCAGGGCGTCGATCTGCGGGAGGCGTCAGCCCATCGGCTGCCGTTCGGCAACGCGGTCTTCGATCTGGTGGTCTCGAGCAGCGCCTTCCACTTCATCCGCGCGCCCGAGCAGGCGCTGGCGGAGATGCGCCGCGTTCTGACGCCCTCGGGGCGCATCGTCATCACCGACTGGTGCCGCGACTACTGGACGATGCGCCTGCTCGACGGGTATCTGCGGGTGTTCGATCGCGGCCACTACCGCACCTGGGGCGCGGATGCCCTGCGCGATGGTGTCGCGCGCGCCGGCTGGCCGTCGGTGACGGTGGAGCGCTATCGCATCGATGCCTTCTGGGGCCTGATGACGGTGTGCGGCGGCCCGGCGGCGCGCTAGGACGTCGCCGTCCCGCACTCGCCGGCGTCGCGCCACGCGCGGCCGGCATCGCGCAGCACACCCGCCGCGGACCACAGGAATAGCACCGCAATGCTGCTGCCCACCGCGACATCGGGCCAGCGGCTGCCGCTCCAGACCACCAGCCCCGCGGCCCCTATCACGCCACAATTCGCGATCAGGTCGTTGCGCGAGCAGATCCAGGCCGAGCGCATGTTGACGTCGTCGGTCCGGTGGCGGGTCAACAGCAGCAGGCACATCGCATTGACGCCCAGCGCCACCGCGCCGACCGACGCCATGATCGCCGGTGCCGGCATCCCGCCGTACAACGCCTTGTGCACTGCGTCGCCCAGAACGAGCAGGCCGAAGGCGGCCATGACCGTGCCCTTGGAGGCAGCGGACACGGCCTTCCAGCGCGCGCTGCGCGCAACGACGAACAGGCTCAGCCCGTAGACCAGCGCGTCACCCAGCATGTCCAGCGAATCGCCGAGCAGCGCATTGGACGCGGCCATCCAGCCCGCCGTGAACTCCACGACGAACATGGCCGCGTTGAGTGCCAGCACTGCCCACAGCATGCGGGCCTGGCGGCTGCGCATCGCGGCGATGTGACTGTCGTGTTCGTTGCAGCAGTGCGACATCGGGTCGTCCGAACCCGCGAAGGCGCCTCAGCCGGACCGGCGCGCGCGGCGGATGAGGACTGCGAGATCATCGGCTACGGGGAGCCGGCGGAACGGACTGATATCGGCGCCGCCGGTGTTGCCGGCCGGTACCAGCCCGATCGCCGTCTTGGTGGCGGCACCCGCGATGCGCAGGATCTGACCGAGCATCTCCCGCACATCGCGTCGGCGCCATGCCCACGCGAACATCGCCGCGTGCGCCCGCACATGCTCGCGCGTCGACGCTTGCCCGAGGACGTGGGCGCGCTCCAGATGCGCGAACGCCAGGCGGGGCATGCCGCGACGGGCGGCAGTGCGCGCCATGCGCAGCTCGGCATCGACGTGCGGTCGGATGTTGCGTGCGAAACCCATGGTGATCTCCGGCGGTACGGGCACAGCCCTCACGCTAAGGCCTGTAGTCGCTACAGGGTCAAGCCCCGGGACTCGGCGGGCCCGCCGGCGGCGGCTGCAGCCGCGCGGAAGAATCCGGCGCCGGCCGTCAGCACGGCGGTGCCCCGTTGCGGCCATGGCGGCGCGCAACCTCCGGCACGCGCGCCCGCAGATCGGCGATGCGCGATTCGTGGGCCGGATGCGTCGACAGCAGCTCGATGGGCTGGCCGCCGCCGGCCCGCGCCATGTTGCGCCAGAGCGCGACGCTTTCGTCCGGCGCGAAACCGGCCGCGGTCATCAGGTGCAGGCCGATGAGGTCGGCCTCGCGCTCGTGTGCGCGACTGAACGGCAGCGCGATGCCGATCTGGGCACCGATGCCCAGGGCCTGGAACAGGGCTTCGCTCTCGACTTCCCCGAGAAGGCCGATCAGCATGAGCCCGACCCGTATCCCGAGCTGCTGGGTCATGCGCTCGTTGCCGTGATCGGCGAGCAGGTGGCCGACCTCGTGCCCGACGATGGCGGCCAGCTGGCCCGGGGTTTCGGCGACTTCGAGAATGCCGCTGTGCACCCCGATGTGGCCGCCCGGAAGCGCGAAGGCATTCGGCGTCGGGTCCTCGAACACGGCCACGTCCCAGCGCTCGGGGGCTGCCGTGTCCGGATAGTGCCGGCGTGACGCGGCGACGATGGCGTCGGCGATGCATTGCACGCGCGCGTTGATCGCGTCATCCGTGCTCATCGGCTGGCGGCGCTTCATCTGCGCGAAGGTCGAGCGCCCCATGTCGGTCATCACCGAATCCGGCACCAGGGCGAGCTGGTTGCGGCCGGTGGGGGTCTGCTCGCAGGCGCTCAGCAGCAACGCGGCGGCAAGGAGGATGAGGCGCAGCATGGTGGGGGCGGGCCGGGACGGGGACGGATTGTGGCACCGGCCGGGCGGTGATACATCAAATGATTGAACAGTTGTTGATATGTTTGATATCATGCGCAGCATGACGATGGTCGATCACGATAAGGCCGCCGAGCTGGCGGAGATATTCCATCTGCTGGGTGACCCCAACCGGCTGCGCCTGGTCTGCGTCTGCCTCGACGAGGCGGTCAGTGTGCAGATGCTGGCGGAGCGGCTGGGGCTTTCCGCGTCGCTGACCAGCCACCACCTGCGCCTGCTGCGCGCGGCACGGCTGGTGCGGGGCGAGCGCGACGGCAAGCGCGTGTTCTACCGCGCGGCCGATGCGCATGTCCGCGACATGCTCACGGCCATGATCGATCACATCGACGAGGAAGCCGATAGCTGACGCCGGCCGCACGGGCTCCGATGCCCCGGCGGCGCCATTCGATGGACCGAGGTAGCGACGATGTCCGGAAGCCACGATCACCATGAGCATCACCACCACCACCATGGAAGCGGGCGCACGCTGACCCTGGCGCTCATCGCGACCGCATCCTTTGCGGCGGTGGAGGCCGTCGGTGGCTGGCTGTCGGGCTCGCTGGCGCTGATGTCGGACGCCGGGCACATGATCACCGATGCCTCGTCGCTGGGCATCGGGGCGCTCGCGGCCTGGATCGCCCGCCGCCCGGCGTCCCGCAGCCACTCCTTCGGGCTGCAGCGCGCCGAGGTCATCGGGGCGCTGATCAACGCGCTGCTCATGCTGGCGGTCGTGGGCGCGGTCGCGGTCGCCGCCGTGCAGCGGCTGGCCGATCCGGCGCCGGTGGCGGGCGGTGCCGTGATGCTGATCGCCGCCATCGGCCTGCTCGTCAACGTCGCCGTGGCGGCGATCCTCATGCGCGGCGAGCAGACCATGAACGTGCGCGGCGCGCTGCTGCACGTCATGGGGGATCTGCTCGGCTCCGTTGCCGCGCTGGTGGCGGGCGTGGTGATCGTCGCCACCGGCTGGACGCCCATCGACCCCATCCTGTCGCTGTTCGTCGCGGCGCTGATCCTGTTCTCGGCCGGGCGTCTGATGCGCGATGTGCTGCACGTGCTGATGGAAGGCGTGCCGCGGGGCGTGGACGTCCAGCAGGTGAGCAGCGACATGGTGGCGGTCGAAGGTGTGCGCTCGGTCCACGATCTCCACATCTGGACGCTGTCGTCCTCGTCCTATGCGCTGGCGGCGCACGTCGATCTGGAGGTGCTCTCCGACTGGCAACGCCTTCTGCCGGAGCTGCAGGGCATGCTGCGCGAGCGCTTCGGCATCGCGCACAGCACCCTGCAGCCCGAGGATTCGACGATGGGCGCGTACTGCGCCACCGATCCGGGCTGCGGCGGCAGCACGCGCTGACGTGCGCCGTCAGAGCGTCGCGCGGCGCAGCCGCAGCGCATTGCCGATCACCGATACCGACGACAGGCTCATTGCCGCCGCCGCGATCATCGGGCTGAGCAGCGTCCCGACCAGCGGGTAGAGGATGCCGGCCGCGATCGGAACACCGGCGGCGTTGTAGACGAAGGCGAAGAACAGGTTCTGCCGGATGTTGCGCATGGTCCGGGCGGACAGCAGACGGGCGCGGGCGATGGCGCGCAGATCGCCGCGCACCAGCGTGACGCCGGCGCTTTCCATGGCGATGTCGGTGCCGGTGCCCATGGCGATGCCGACGTCGGCGCGGGCCAGCGCCGGCGCATCGTTGACGCCGTCGCCGGCCATCGCCACGCGCCGGCCCTCGCGCTGCAGGCGCTCGACGAGCTCGTGCTTGGTCTCGGGCAGGGCCTCGGCGTGGACCTCGTCGATGCCGAGCTGCCCGGCCACGGCATGCGCCGTGGATGCGCTGTCGCCGGTGACCATGACGATGCGCAGGCCGGCTTCGTGCAGCATGCGCACGGCCTCGGCGGTGGTGTCCTTGATCGGGTCGGCCACGGCCACGATACCGGCGGCCTGCCCGTCGACGGCGGCGAGGATCACGGTCTCGCCGCGCTCGCGGCGCGGCTGTGCGGCGGCCTCGAAGTCGCCGGTATCGATGCCCTGCTCGCGCATCAGGTAGGCATTGCCGATCAGCACATCGTGCCCGTCGACACGGCCGCGCAGCCCCTTGCCGGTCAGCGACTCGAAATCCCCGGCTTCGGCGAGGGCGATGTCGCGGTCGGCCGCGCCCGCCACGATGGCCCGCGCCAGCGGATGCTCGCTGGCGCTCTCCAGCGAGGCCACCAGCCTCAGCAAGGTGGATTCGTCGATGTCGCCGTGCGGCGCCACCGCCGTCAGCCGGGGGCGGCCCTCGGTGAGCGTGCCGGTCTTGTCCACCAGCAGGACGTCCACGCGCTCCAGCGTTTCCAGCGCCTCGGCATCGCGGATCAGCACGCCCTCGCCGGCGCCGCGGCCGACGCCGACCATGATCGACATCGGGGTGGCCAGGCCCAGCGCGCACGGGCAGGCGATGATCAGCACCGATACCGCGGCCACCAGCGCATGCGCCAGCGCGGGATCGGGCCCGAGCCAGCTCCACAGCGCGAAGGCGAGCACGGCGACCGCGACCACCGCCGGCACGAACCAGCCCGCGACCCGGTCGGCCAGGCCCTGGATGGGCGCCCGGGAGCGCTGCGCCTGCGCCACCATGTCGACGATGCGCGCCAGCAGGGTGTCATCGCCCACCTGCCCGGCCGTCATGATGAAGCCGCCTTCCTGATTGACCGTGCCGCCGGTGACGCCGTCGCCGGCCTGCTTGGACAGCGGCATGGGCTCGCCGGTGAGCATCGACTCGTCGACCGACGAACGTCCCTCGGCAATGGTGCCGTCGACCGGGATCTTCTCGCCCGGCCGCACGCGCAGGCGGTCGCCGGATTGCACGCTGTCGAGCGCGACATCCTCCTCGCTGCCGTCGTCGCGCAGGCGGTGCGCGATCGCCGGTGCCAGATCGAGCAGCGCCGACAGCGCCTGCGACGTGCGGCCGCGCGCGCGCAGCTCCAGCACCTGACCGAGCAGGACCAGCGTGATGATCACCGCCGCCGATTCGAAGTAGACGGGCGCCTCGCCGTCGTGCCCTCGGATCGCCTCCGGCAACGCGTCGGGCAGCAGCAGCGCCAGCAGCGAGAAGCCGTAGGCCGCGCCGGTGCCCAGCGCGATCAGGGTCCACATATTGGGGCTGGCGTTGATCACCGATTTCCAGCCGCGCACGAAGAAGTTGCCGCCCGCCCAGAGCACCACCGGCGTGGCGAGGATCGCCTGGATCCAGCCGAAGGCCGATCCCAGCCAGTCCTGCAGGTGCAGGCCGGGCACCATGTCGCCCATGGCCAGCGCGAGGATCGCGAGCGACAGCGGAACGCTGACCCAGAAACGGCGCGTCATCGCGTCGAGCTCTTCGTCGCCGCCGGCCGCCGGCGTCATCGGCTCCAGCGCCATGCCGCACTTGGGACAGTCGCCCGGCTCGTCGCGGATGATCTCGGGATGCATCGGGCAGGTGTACTGCGTGCGCTGTCGCACCGGTGCCTCGGGCTCGAGCGCCATGCCGCACTTCGGGCAGTCGCCGGGGCCTTCCTGCCGCACGTCCGGGTGCATCGGGCAGGTATGGGTCTTGCCCTTCGCGGTTTCGGGTGCGGGCTGCGACCGTTTCGTGTCGTGGTTGCCGTGGCAGTGGTGCTCGTTGGTCATCGTGACATCTCCTGATGGACGACGGCGAGTCTAGGGCCTGTAGTGGAGTACGGAGTCAAGTCGGGACCGCTGCCGTCATCGGTTCACCGGTCCGCCTCGGCTCCGCCACAGCGCGAATATGGCCGGAAACACCACCAGTACCATCAGCAGCGTGCTGCCGACCCCGCCCAGCATGGGAGCGGCGATGCGCTTCATGACATCGGCACCGGTGCCGGTGCTCAGCATGATCGGCACTAGTCCCATGAGCAGTGCCAGCCCGGTCATGAGCTTGGGCCGCAGGCGACGGGCGGCGCCCTCGACAATGGTCTCGGTCAGCGCTGCGTCGTCGATTGCCTGCCCCGCGCCGATCCGCGTGCGCCAGGCGATATCGAGGTAGAGCATCATCAGGAGGCCGAGCTCGACGGCGAGTCCGGCCACGGCGATGACGCCCACGGCCACCGCCACCGAGAGCTTGTAGCCGAGCAGCCACAGCAGCCACATGCTGCCGACCATCGAGAAGGGCAGGGCCAGCATGACGATGAGCGTCTCGACCAGCGAGCGGCGGTGGAAGTAGAGCAGGAAGAAGATGACGAAGACGGTGAGCGGGATGAGCAGCTGCAGGCGTTCGCGCGCCCGTTCGTAGCCCTGGTACTGGCCCGCCCAGGCGATGCGGTAGCCGTCCGGAACGTCCACGCGCTCGGCCACGACGCGACGGGCACGGTCCACGTAATCCGGCACGCCGGTGCCGTCGGCGACATCGACCAGCACGAAGCTGACCAGCTGGCCGTCCTCGTTGCGGATCATCGGCGGGCCGGTGCGGAAGCGGATGTCGGCCACCTGCTCGACGGGGATCCGGGCGCCCGTTGCGGTCGTGATCAGCGTGCGGCCCAGGGCCTCGGCGCTTTCGCGACGGCCGCGGTCGTAGCGCACCAGGATGTCGTAGCGCTCGCGGCCCTCGACGGTCTGCGACACCACCCGACCGCCCACCGCCGCGGCGATGGTGTCGTGGACATCGGCGACGTTGAGGCCGAAGCGCGCGGCGGCCTCGCGGTCGATGTCGAAGTCCAGGAAGTAGCCGCCGGTGGTGCGTTCGGCGAAGGCGCTGCGGGTATCCGGTGCCGTGCGCGGATCGTCCTGCAGTGCCTGCTCGATGGCGGTGGCGGTCTCCTCGATGGTCGCCAGGTCCGGCCCGAAGACCTTGATGCCGAGCTCGGAGCGGATGCCGGTGGTGAGCATCTGGGTGCGTGTCTGGATCGGCATCCACCAGACGTTGGGCATGCCGGGAAAGCGCAGCGTCTCGTCCATCTCCGCGATCAGCCTGTCCCAGGTCATCCCTTCGCGCCAGGCCTCGCGCGGCTTGAGCATGATGTTGATCTCCATCATCGACAGCGGTGCCGGGTCGGTGGCGCTGGTCGAGCGCCCGGCCTTGCCGAAGACGCGTTCGACCTCCGGAAGGGCCGCCAGCTTGCGATCCATGACCTGCAGGGTGCGCTGGGCCTCGTCGATGGACATGCCGGGCAGGGCCGTGGGCATGTAGAGAATGCTGCCCTCGTTGAGCGGCGGCATGAACTCGCTGCCCAGCTGGCGCGCCGGAATGACGGCGGAGATCATTGCCAGCACCGCCAGCACGATCACCGCCCAGCGGAAGCGCACCGCCCAGCGCACCACCGGTGCGTAGGCAGCCACCAGCGCACGGTTGAGCCAGCTCGCATCGCCGCGGATACGGCCGCGGATGACCAGAACCGCCAGCGCGGGGATCAGCGTCACCGACAGCAGGGCGGCGAAGAACATGGCGTAGGTCTTGGTGAAGGCCAGCGGTGCGAACAGCCGGCCCTCGCTGCCCTGCAGCGCGAACACCGGCAGGAAGGAGACCGCGATCACCAGCAGTGCGAAGAAGATGCTCGGGCCCACCTCCTGCATGGCGTCGACGATGACCTCGGCGCGCGACATCGACGGGTTCTCCTCGTCGCGCCACAGCGCCAGCCGGCGGTGGATGTTCTCGACGATGGCGATGGCGGCATCGACCATCGCGCCGATGGCGACCGCGATGCCGCCCAGCGACATGATGTTGGCGGTCAGCCCCTGGAAGGCCATCGGGATGAAGGACAGCAGGATGGCCACCGGCAGCGTCACGATGGCGACCAGGGCGGAGCGCAGATGCAGCAGGAAGATGCCGATGACCAGCGCCACGATGATCATCTCCTCGCTGAGGGTGACCTTGAGCGTGTCGATGGCGCGCTCGATCAGCGCCGAACGGTCGTAGACCGGCACGATCTCGACGCCCTCGGGCAGACCGGGGCGCACCTCGTCCAGTCGTGCCTTCACGCGCTCGATGACGTCCAGTGCGTTCCCGCCGTAGCGCATGACGACGATGCCGCCCACCGTGAGGCCCCGGCCGTCGAGCTCGGCCGCGCCGCGCTGCATGGCCGGACCCAGCCGGACCTCGGCCACATCGGCGACGCGGACCGGCACACCGTTGTCGTTGACGGCCAGAACCGCCTTGCCGATGTCGTCGGGGGCATCGACGTAGCCGCGGCCGCGGATGAAGTGCTCGTGGCCGGCGATCTCCAGCACGCGCCCGCCGACCTCGCTGTTGGAGCGTCGCACCGCCTCGATGACGCGCGCGAGCGGGATGTCGAGCGCGGCGAGGCGGTCGGGGTCGACATTGACCTGGTACTCCTTCTCGTAACCGCCGACCGAAGCGACCTCGGCCACGCCCTCGACCGATTCCAGCGCGTAGCGCAGGTTGAAGTCCTGGATGCTGCGCAGATCGGCGAGGTCGCGCTGCCCGCTCTCGTCGACCAGGGCGTACTGGTAGACCCAGCCGACGCCGCTGGCGTCGGGACCCAGCGTGGGGGAGGCGCCCTCGGGCAGATCGGCACCGGCGGCGTCGAGATACTCCGTGACGCGCGAGCGCGCCCAGTAGATGTCGGTACCCTCCTCGAAGATGGCGTAGACGAAGGACAGGCCCATGAAGCTCTGCCCGCGCACCGAGGTCACGCCGGGGGCGGCGAGCAGCGTGGTCGACAGCGGGTAGGTGATCTGGTCCTCGACCAGATCCGGGCTGCGGCCGGGCCATTCGGTGAACACGATGACCTGAACATCCGACAGGTCCGGTATCGCGTCGAGCGGCGCCCGGCTCAGCGAGTGCCAGCCCCACACCGTGGCCGCGCCCACCAGCAGCAGCGTGAGCAGACGGTTGTGGGCGCAGAAGGCGATCAAGGCGGCCAGTGGGCCGCGGCGGTGGTCATGGTGCGGGGCTACCATTGGTCGATCCCCAGGCGCAGCTTGGCCTCGGCCGCGAGCAGGAAGTTGCCCGATGTCACCACCGCATCGCCCGGCTGCAGCCCGTCGGTGATCGCCACCCAGCCGTCGGCTCGCCGGCCGGTGCGCACGCGCACCGGTTCCAGCCTGCCGTCACCGAGGTCGCGGAAGACCACGCGCGTGTCACCGGCCACGATGACCGCGGCCTCCGGCACCGCCAGCTGCTCGCCGAGGTCGACCGCCAGATCCGCGCGCGCGAACATCTCCGGCCGCAGGCGCCCGTCGGCGTTGTCCAGGACCAGCCGGATGCGGCCGGTACGGCTGTCCGCCGCGAGGGTGGGGTAGACGTAGTCGACGGTGGCGCGGTAGGCCGCATTCGGCAGGTAGGGCAGCGTGACCTCGGCCGGCATGCCGGCCTCGATCAGCGCGAGGTCGGGCTCGTAGACCTCGGCGTCGATCCACACCCGCGACAGGTCGGCGATGCGCAGCAGCGGCTGTCCGGCCCGTGCATGGCTGCCCGCCACCACCCCCTTCTCGATCACCGTCCCGCTGACCGGGGCCGCCACCGGCAGATGCTGCATCGGCTCGCCGCGGCGCTCGATGGCATCGATCTGCGACGGCGCGATGTCCCACAACAGGAGACGTTGCCGAGCCGCGCGCAGCAGGCTGTCGTCGCGATCGCGGCCCGACAGGCGTTGCCGCGCCTGCAGGTACTCCTGCTGCGCCGAGAGCAGTTCCGGGCTGTAGATGGTGAGCAGGCGCTGACCGCGCTGCACGCGTTTGCCGACGAAGTCGGCATCGAGCTCGCCGATCCAGCCGTCGAACTTCACGCTGACCTCGCTGACGCGGCGCTCGTCGATGGCAACCCTGCCCACCGCGCGCACCGTCCGCGTCATGACGCGACGCTCGGCGGTGCCGGTCTCGACGCCGATGAGCTGGCGCCGCTGGCTGTCCACCGTGATGACCCCGCTCATCTGCTCGGCTTCGGTCACCGGTACCAGGTCCATGCCGCAGATGGGGCACTCGCCGGGCTCGGCTTCGCGCACCGAGGGGTGCATGGAGCAGGTGTAGTGAGCAATCCCGCCGGGCGTGGCGCTGGTGGCGCGCAGCCCGGGTTCACCGGTGGTGAAGCGCAGGGTGAGATCGCCGTGCCCGAGCGCGGGCGTTTCGGCATCGACCGCCAGCGCGTGGTCGCCGGCCGCATCGAGCGCCAGTTCGCCGCGGTAGCGGCCGTCACCGGCCGGTTGAAGGGTGGTGACGGGCGCGCCGGGCACCGGCTCCCCGCCGGCATCCCGGCGCTGCGCCGCGATGCGGACGCGGGCGTCGTCGATCGGCGCCCCGTCCGCGGACTGCACCTGCACCGAGATGCGGTTGCGGCCCTCGGCGAGCGGCGGATCGAGCGGCTCGACGAGCAGGTGGAACGGGCCGGCGCGGTGCCATCCGGCAGTGTGCGATCCGTCGCCGTCCGCGCCAGCATCGGCCGATCCCGCCGGACCGCCGTGGGCATGGGCGTGCGGCGTACCGGTGCCGTCGTCGGCGGGGGCATCGTCCATCGCGAGCAGGCCGATCGCGACAGCGATGGCGATGGCCGCGACCGCGGCCCAGGTGAGGGTACGGGTGATCGTCATGGGGTGGTCTCCTCGGCGGCCGCTTCCGGGGCGGGCAGCGGTCCGCCGGTGTCGCGCATCAGTTCGGCGCGGGCGATGGCGTGATCGGCGCGGGCGCGTTCCAGCTCGAGCTCGGTGTTCAGCAGCTGGCGCTCGGCGGTGATGACATCCAGGAAGCTGCCGTCGCCGCTGGCATAGGCGGAGCGCGCCGCATCCAGCGTCTCGCGGCTGCGCGGCAGCAGGGCGTCGCGAACCAGCGCGACGGTGGCGCGTGCCCGCTCGGCGGCCGCGCGTGCGGCGGAAACCTCGGCGAGCAGACGCGACTCGCGATCGCGCAGGGCGTGGCGCATGCGCGCGGTCTCGGCGCGTGCCGCGTCGAGCTCGGCGCGGCGCCGGTCCCGGTCGAGCGGCAGCGTGATGCCCACGCCGACGGTGAAGCGCGTTTCCTCGGCGGGGCGGTAGCCGTTGTGACCGGCAGTGATGCTCAGGTCCGGATAGAAGGCCTTCTCGCGCAGCGCGGCGCGTCCCTGCTGGGCTTCGACACGTTGCCGCATGGCGTGCAGATCGGGGTGCCGGCTGCGGGCGAGCGTTCGCAGCGTGTCGAAGGGCGGCGCGGACCCGGGGGCGGGCAGGGCGCCGGGGGCCGGCAACTCGGCCTCGGCATCGCGGCCGAGCAGCGCATTGAGTGCCGACCGGATCCCCGCCCGGCGGCCCTCGAGGGTGAGCGCCCGAGCGCGCAGGCGCTGGACCTCGACCTCCGCCTGCAGCGGATCCTGTTGCGACGCGAGCCCTGCCGCATAGCGATCCTCGGCCACCTCGCGCAGCGCTTCCACCAGGGACGCCGTGCGTTCGTTGACGGCCAGCGCGGCATGGACATAGGCCCACTCGGCATGGCGGATCCGCGCTGTGGCCGCGAGCTCGAGGCGCAGCGCCGCCTCGGCGTCGCGACCGGCACGGGCCTCGGCACGCGACACGGCTTCGCGCAGACCCAGCGTCCCCGGCCAGGGCAGGTCCTGGCGCAGCTCGACGGCTCCGGTGGGGTCGCGATGGCGGCCGCCCCCGGCCTCGAAGCCGTCCAGTGCAGCCGGCGCCACCGTGATGCCGAGGCGCGGATCGGGCAGGGCGCCGGCAGCGTGGGCGCGCGCCTCGGCGGCCTCGGTACCGGCCCGCAGCGCGTCGATGCCGGGGTTGCTGGCCAGCACCGCGTCGACCAGCGTCTCGGCATCCAGGGGGGCGGCGATCGGCGATGCCGACAATGGCACCGGTCCCGCCAGCGCGCACAGCAGCAAGGCCGCGCCGGGAGCGGTGAAGGAGCGGGCCGCGCCGGGCGGCCGTGATGGTGATCGGAACATGGTCCGTCTCCGTGCAGTGGATCGTGCAGGGCAGCGCGGCGCAGCCGCGGCTGCGCCGGATCACACGGAGCGGAATCTCGGTGGTCGCAGCAGCTCTTCGGGTGGTGCGGTGGTCAGCGCCGTCACCGGGACACAACGGTGCGTGCCGACGACCGGCACTGCCGTGGCGCCTCGCGCCGGTAGCGGGGCGGCACCGCTGGCGCAGCCCTGCTGGCAATCGGCGCCGCACTCGCCGTCGTCGCCGCATGCGCAGCGCTCCGCGGCGCCCGCATCGGTCTGCGGGTGGCCGGCATGCGCTGCATGATCATGCACGTCATCGCCGTGCATGCCGGCCTCGGTGGCATCCTGCCGTTCCGCGCAGCCATGCCCCAGCGTGCCCGCGGCGTACCCCTGCAGCGGGGTGCCGGCGAACAGCAGCAGGACGATGACGGTGCGGACGAGGGACACGGCAGCGATTTCCGGAGCGTGGCGCGAATACTAAACCCTGATCCCTGCTACAGGGTCAAGCGTTGGCCGGTCACTGGCCGGCGAGGACGATCAGGAAGCCGCGCGGATCGTGCAGACGGGCCACGCTCACCATGTAGGCGAACACGGCGAGCGCGCCCGCGAACGCGGCCGTCCGCAGCGTGGGCGTAGGCGCCCGCTTCAGCGCCAGGGAGCCGAGCACGATGTAGGCGCAGAGCGCGAGCACCTTGGCGGTCAGCCAGCCGTGCACGAAGGGGTACTGGCGGATCGCCACCATCAGCGCCAGCGCGCTGGCCAGCAGGACGGTGTCGATCATGTGGGGCAGCACGCGGACCCAGCGCTGCCGCAGACGCGGCGAGTCGGCCAGCATCCAGGCACCGCGCAGCAGGAAGAGGCAGAAAGTGGTCGCGACCGCGCCGACGTGCACGGCCTTCAGCACCGGGAACCACGCGATCATGTGCCGGCGCCGTCCGCAGCGAGCGCGACCGGACGCCGGCGCCACCAGCGCGCGAGCAGGGCGCCGGCCACCAGATGCCACACGCCCCAGGTGGCCACCAGCGTCATCATCCCGCCGCTTTCCGGGTAGAAGTTGAAGATCAGAATCAGGCCGAGGCCGGCATTCTGGATGCCGGTTTCCAGCGTGATGGCGCGGGCCTCGGGTTCCGGGCAGCGCGCCAGGCGTGCCAGGCCGTAGCCGCCGGCCAGCGCGATGGCGTTGTGCGCGATGACCAGCAGCAGCATGGGCGCCAGGCCGAGGTCGCCGAGCAGCCCGCGGTTGTTGAACATGCCGACCACGATGATCGCCGCCAGCAAACCGGCGGCGAGCAGTCGCGACGGCTTGCGCGCGCGCCCGGCCCACTGCGGCACGAAACGCTGCATGGCCACGCCCGCGGCCAATGGCAGCACCACCGTCCAGAACAGCAGCGCGAGCATCCCGCCCAGCGGCACGCGGAGCGGGTCGCCCGGATTGTCGATCAGCCGCATGCCGGTCACGAAGAGCAGCGGCGTGAGCAGCGCGCAGGCCACCGTCGCGATGGTGGTGAGCGCCACGGACAGCACGGCGTTGCCGCGCGCCACCATCGCGAAGTAGTTCGAGACATTGCCGCCGGGACAGGCGGCGATCAGCATCATGCCGGCCGCGAAGGCCGGCGGCGGCTGCACGATCAGCACCAGCGCCAGGGTCAGCGCCGGCAGCAGCAGCCACTGCGCAACGATGCCGACCGCCAGCACGCGCGGCGTGGCGAGCACGGCGCGCACCTGTTCGACGCGCAAATGCAGCGCCACGCTGAACACGATGAAGGCCAGCGCGGCGTTCAGCGCCTGCAGGCCCTGGGGGTCGTACTGGATGTCAGCGGCCACGCGCTCGCTTTCCCTGCGACGGAGACCCGAGTGTGCCCCAGGCCGCACGGCGGTCGCTGCTACGCTACGCGACCCACGCCCCCCATCATGAGGAGACCCCATGGACGTTCGCGCCGCCGTAGCCCACGCCGCCGGTGAACCGCTGAGCATCGAGACCGTGCAGCTGGAGGGCCCGAAGGCCGGCGAGGTGCTGGTCGAGGTCAAGGCCACGGGCCTGTGCCACACCGACAAGTTCACGCTCTCCGGCGAGGATCCCGAAGGCCTGTTCCCCGCCATTCTCGGGCACGAAGGCGCCGGGGTCGTGGTCGAGGTCGGCGAGGGCGTCAGGCACCTCAAGCCGGGCGATCACGTCATCCCGCTGTACACGCCGGAATGCCGCGAGTGCAGCTACTGCACCAGCGGCAAGACCAACCTCTGCCAGGCCATCCGCGGCACGCAGGGGCAGGGCCTCATGCCCGACGGCACCAGCCGCTTCTCGCTGGGCGGCAAGCCCATCCACCACTACATGGGCTGCTCCACCTTCGCCAACTACACCGTGCTGCCCGAGATCGCGCTGGCCAAGATCCGCGAGGACGCGCCCTTCGACAAGGTCTGCTATATCGGCTGCGGCGTCACCACCGGTATCGGCGCGGTGCTGTTCACGGCCAAGGTCGAGGCCGGCGCCAACGTCGTGGTCTTCGGCCTCGGCGGCATCGGGCTCAACGTCATCCAGGGCGCGAAGATGGTGGGTGCCGACAAGATCGTCGGCGTCGACCTCAATCCGCAGCGCGAGGCGCTGGGCCGTCAGTTCGGCATGACCCACTTCGTCAATCCGAACGAGATCGAGGGCGATCTCGTGGCGCACCTCGTCGAGCTCACCGGCGGCGGCGCCGACTACAGCTTCGAGTGCGTGGGCAACGTCCATCTCATGCGCCAGGCGCTGGAGTGCTGCCACAAGGGCTGGGGCATCTCCACCATCATCGGCGTGGCCCCGGCCGGCGCCGAGATCGGCACGCGGCCCTTCCAGCTGGTCACCGGCCGCGTCTGGCAGGGCAGCGCCTTCGGCGGCGCGCGCGGGCGCACCGACGTGCCGAGGATCGTCGACTGGTACATGGACGGCAGGATCGACATCGACTCGCTGATCACCCACACCATGCCGCTGGAGCGCATCAACGAGGGCTTCGACCTCATGACGCGCGGCGAATCCATCCGCGCCGTGGTGCAGTACTGATGACGGCGGACAGCATCGAGACCCGCGAGGAACACGCCTGCTTCGGCGGGCGCATCGGTTTTTACCGGCACGCCTCGCGCGAGACCGGCACCACCATGGGCTTCGCCGTCTACCTGCCGCCTCAGGCCGAGCGGGGCCCGGTGCCGGCGCTGTACTACCTCGCCGGCCTGACCTGTACTGAGGAGACCTTCGTCATCAAGGCCGGCGCCCAGCGCCTGGCCGCCGAGCACGGCCTGGCGCTGGTGGCCTGCGACACCAGCCCGCGCGGCCTCGGCTATGCCGGCGAGGACGACGCCTACGACTTCGGCACCGGCGCCGGCTTCTACCTCGACGCCACCGCCGAACCCTGGTCCAGCGGCTACCGCATGGCCAGCTACGTCGACCGCGAGCTGCCGGCGGTCGTCGAGACGCACTTTCCGGTCCTTCCCGACCGGCGCGGCATCTTCGGGCACTCCATGGGCGGCCACGGCGCGCTGGTGACCGCGCTGCGCGCGCCCGAGCGATGGACGTCGGTATCGGCCTTCGCGCCCATCGCCAACCCGGTGGCGGTGCCGTGGGGCGAGAAGGCGTTCTCGAACTACCTGGGCGACGATATCGACGCCTGGAAGCAGTGGGACGCCAGCGAGCTGATGCGTACCCGGCCGCGCGCCGACACCATCCTGGTGGATCAGGGCGAGGCCGACCAGTTCCTGGCCGAGCAGCTGCACCCCGAGGCGCTGGAAGCCGCCGCCGGTGCCTCCGGCCAGAAGCTCACGCTGCGCCGACACCCCGGCTACGACCACAGCTACTGGTTCATCCAGAGCTTCGTGGCGGATCACATCGCGTATCACGCGCGGGCGCTGGTCGCCTGAGCGCGCCGCCTTGCGCGATCCCGTCGCCCATCAGCGCGCCGTCGGCCGGATCACCCGGCTCTGGCGCTGCGTCGCCTATTTGGGCGTGCCGGTGGCCTGCGCCGGCATCCTGCTGGCGCGGTCGTTCGCCGACTTCCGGATCGAGTTCGGTGTTGCGCCGCAGCTCGGCGGAGCGGTGATCGGGGTGCTGGCGGCGCTCGCGGTCGCGGCGGTGCTCGGTGCCCGGATGGTGGGCAACCGGATGCTGCAGCCCGCGGCGATGGCCGAGCGCGCCCGCACGCAACCGGCGGCGGTGAACGCCGATGCATCGCCACTGGCGCGCGCGGAGGCGCAGATCCTGGCCGGGCTCTTCCTGCAGGCGGCGATCCTCGACTTCCCGGGCATCCTGCTGCTCATGCACAGCCTCGCCTTCAATACCGATCTCTCGGCCTGGCTGGCCATCGCCTACTGCGTGCTGGCGTTCACGGTGATGCGACCGGACATCGACCGGCTGCTGCGCGAAACCGTGCAGCGCATGGAGCGCGTTCCGGGCTGACCGCCGGCGGTCAGTGCGACTGGAGCGTGGACTCCATCTCGGCGGCGCGCGTCCGTCGCTGCAGCGGGTCGGCGATGGCCGCCATCTCGTCCACCACCTCCGGCTTGAGATGGCCGGCGAAGTGCTCGATGAAGTCGTACATGAACCGTCGCAGGAAGAGCCCGCGCCGGAATCCGATGTGCGTGGTCGACTGCTCGAAGAGGTGGTCGGCCGGCCGCATGACGAGGTCCTTGTCGGCCTCCGGGTCGTAGGCCATCTGCGCGATGATGCCGACGCCGAGACCGAGGCGGACATAGGTCTTGATGACGTCGGCATCGACCGCGGTCAGCACGACGTTGGGCCGGATGCCATGAGCGGCGAAGGCCTGGTCGAGCTTGGAACGGCCGGTGAAACCGAAGGTGTAGGTGATCAGCGGATGCTCGCCGAGCTCGGCAAGCTGCAGGCGTCGGCTCTTCTGCGCCAGCGCATGGCCGGGCGGTACCAGCACGCAGCGGTTCCAGTGGTAGCAGGGCAGCATGACGAGCTCGTCGAAGTGCTCCATGGCCTCGGTGGCGACCGCGAAGTCCACTTCGCCGCCGGCCGCCATGCGCGCGATCTGCGGCGGGCTGCCCTGATGCAGGTGCAGCGACACCCGGGGATAGTCCTTCCGGAAGCGCGAGATCACCGGCGGCAGCGCGTAGCGTGCCTGCGTATGCGTGGTGGCGATGCCGAGGTCGCCGCGGTCGGAGTAGCGGAACTCCTCGGCGACGCGCTCGATGTTCTGGACATCGCGCAGCACGCGCTCGACGTGCTCCAGGATGCGCGCCCCGGCCGGCGTGATCTCGGTCAGATGCTTGCCGTTGCGCACGAAGATCTCGACGCCGAGCTCGTCCTCGAGCAGCCGGATCTGCTTGCTGACGCCGGGCTGCGACGTGAACAGGGCCTCGGCCGCGGCCGTGACATTGAGCCCGCGCCGGGCGACTTCCTGGATGTAGTGGAGCTGGCGGAGTTTCATGGTCGGACCGGTAAGGCCATGCAGCTATAATAGCGGCCTCGCTTATTCGCCTGCACGGTCGTGTCCGCACCCCAGCCGGAGTGGCCCTACTTCCCGATGTTCCTGCGCCTGCGCGGCCGCACCGTGCTGCTGGTCGGCGGCGGCGAGGTCGCGCTGCGCAAGGCGCGTCTGCTGCAGCGTGCCGGTGCGGTCATCCGCCTGGTGTGCCGCGAGACGCACCCGGGCTTCGATGTGCTGGGCATCACGCCGGCGGCTACCGACTTCGATGCGGCACAGCTCGACGACTGCGCGCTGGTGATCGCCGCCACCGATGACGGCGCGCTCAACCGCGCCGTCGCCGAGGCCGCGTCGACGCGCCATCTGCCGGTCAACGCGGTCGACGATGTCGCCGCCAGTACCGCCATCACGCCCGCCATCGTCGATCGCGCGCCGCTGCTGGTGGCGCTGTCCAGCGCCGGCCGTGCGCCGATGCTGGCGCGGCGGCTGCGCGAGCAGGTCGAGCAGCTCTTCGATCAGCGCATCGGCCGGCTGGCCGAGTACATCGGCAGTCGTCGCGACCGGCAGAAGGACATGGCGATCGACACCCGCCGCAAGCTGTGGGAGGCCTTCCTCGACGGTCCCGGTGCAGCCGCCGCGATGTCCGGCGACGAGGCGGCCGCCGACCACGAGCTTGCGCGCCTGAGCGCCGACGCCTCGCAGCGCGGCGTGGTGTGGCTGGTGGGCGCCGGTCCGGGCGACCCGGATCTGCTGACCCTGCGCGCGCTGCGCCTGCTGCAGAACTGCGACGTGGTGCTGCACGACCATCTGGTCGCGCCCGGCATCCTGGATCTGGTGCGCCGCGACGCCGAGCGCATCTTCGTCGGCAAGCGCGCCAGCCAGCACACCCTGCCGCAGGATCAGATCAATACCCGCCTGGTCGAGCTGGCGCAGGAAGGCAAGCGCGTGCTGCGCCTCAAGGGCGGGGACCCCTTCGTGTTCGGTCGCGGCGGCGAGGAGATCGCCGAGCTCGCCGCCAACGGCGTCGCCTTCGAGGTGGTGCCGGGCATCACCGCCGCGAACGGTTGCGCCGCCTATGCCGGCATTCCGCTGACCCATCGCGATCACGCCCAGGCAGCCATCTTCGTGACCGGCCATCCGCGTGCCGACGGGCAGCTGGACCTGCATTGGGATGCACTGGCGCGCCCCGGGCAGACGGTGTGCATCTTCATGGCGCGCACCGCGCTGGCGCAGACCATGGCCGCGCTGCGTGCGCACGGACTGCCCGACGACTGGCCGGCGGCGATGGTCGTCCAGGGGACGCTGGCGGAGCAGCGGGTCATCGCCGGTACCGTCTCGGACCTGCCGGAGCGCGTGGCCGAGGCCGACGTCGCGGGCGCCTGTCTGGTCATCGTCGGCGAGGTCGTGCGTCTGCGCGCGCAACTGCGTTGGTTCGGCGACGTCGCCGACTGAGCAGAGCGCGACTCCTCGCGCTGCTGCTGCCGGCGTTGATCGCGGCGGCGGTGCTGCACGGCTGGCGCCCGGTCAGCGAGCAGTACGTGTTCGCCGGTACGCCGCGCGCCGTGTCATGGAGTGCGCGTCTCACCACGCACCATCTGGTCAATCCCGGCTTCGCGCTGGGGTATTCGGAATGGCGCGCGGCTCCGCTCTGGGTAGGCTACGTCGCCCGCGATCCGGCGGCCGGTACCCCGCACGAGCGTCCGGACAGCTTCGCCGTCGATGCCCGTACCCTGCGGCGCATCGACGGCGATGCCTACCGCAGCAGCGGCTACGATCGCGGTCACCTGGCGCCCAACTACCTGATCTCCCGCGCCTACGGGCGGGAAGCGCAGCGTGCGAGCTTCCGCATGAGCAACATCGTGCCGCAGCTGCCGCGCCACAATCAGCTTCTCTGGCAGCGCCTGGAAGAGATCGAGGCCGACGCCATCGCGCCGCGCTACCGCCGCGTGTGGGTGTTGGCGGGTCCGGTCTATGGTGCCGCGCCGCGCTACCTGCCGAGCGGCGTCGCCATCCCGGAAGCGTTCTACCGCGTCTGGCTGCGCGAGGATGCCGACGGCACCCCGCGTGCGCTCGCCTTTCTGGTGCCGCAGGAAGTGTGCGGCTTCGAGCCGCTCGTGGACTTCGTGGTACCGGTCGCGCGCATCGAGCGGCGCACCGGGCTCGACCTGTTCTCGGCGTTGCCCGACCCCGAGGAAGCCGCGCTGGCCGGGGCATCCGGACTCGAGGACTGGCCCGAGATCGCGGATGCATCCACCTCGGCGCGCTACGGCGATCGCTGGCGCGGGGAGCCGTGTCCCTTCCGCTGAACGCGCCACATGAATATACTGTAGGGTAATATTGTGCCGTCCCGGTCGGGAGCAGCGCATGGTGGCAGTACGCTCGACAACGACGACCCGGTTCCCGGGCGGCTGCGTGGCAGTGCTCTGCGCGCTCGCCGCGTCGGCCGCGCCGCCACCGGTATCGCTGCCCGAGGTCTACGACGGCGGCGTCGCGCTGGCGGACTACTGGGTCAGCGAGAAGTACGACGGCGTGCGCGGCTACTGGAACGGCAAAGCGCTCGTCACGCGCGGCGGCAACACCATCGACGCGCCGGACTGGTTCACGCGCGGCTGGCCCGACACCGCCATGGATGGCGAGCTCTGGGTGGACTACGGCGCCTTCTCGCGCGTGTCGGTCATCGTGCGCACGGCGGAGGCGGACGATCCCGCCTGGCGGTCGGTCAGCTACCGGGTCTTCGACCTGCCGGAGCACGGCGGCGACTTCGACGCGCGCGTGCCGGCGATCCGCGAGACCGTGGCGCGTATCGACGCGCCGTGGGTGATCGCCATCCGCCAGTTCCGGGTGGCCGATGCCGCGGCGCTCGACGCGGCGCTGGAGCGCGTGCTCGGGAGGGGCGGGGAGGGGCTGATCCTGCACCGCGGCGACAGCCACTACCGTGCCGGGCCCAGTGATGCGCTTCTCAAGCTCAAGCCTTTCGCGGATGCGGAGGCGAAGGTCGTCGCGATCAACCCCGGATCGGGCCGCCTGGAGGGCCTGATGGGATCGATCGATGTGCGCACGCCGGGCGGTCGGGTGTTCGCCATCGGAAGCGGCTTCACCGACGCGCAGCGCGCGAATCCGCCGCCGGTGGGCAGCTGGATCACCTATCGCTACAGCGGGCGCACGGCGACCGGCCTGCCGCGCTTCGCGCGCTTTCTGAGACGGCGCGCGGGCGGTCCGCCGCCGGGCAGTGAGCGCGACCCGGGCGGGCGGTAGTGGAACCCCTCAGGCGCGATTGCCGCCCAGCGTCTTCGCGCTGCCGCCGCGCTCGATGTCGAGATCGCGCGCGCGCAGCCGCTTGTTGATCGCGCGCTGGATGCCGGTGCTGTCGAGGCCGGCTTCGGCGAGGAGCTCCTCGCGGCTGCCGTGCTCGATGAACTCGTCGGGAAGCCCCAGCATCATCAGCGGTACCTGCTCGTGCTGGGCCGCGAGGACTTCGGCCACGCCCGACCCGGCGCCGCCGATGCGGACGTTGTCCTCCAGCGTGACGAGCAGGTCGTGGGCCTGTGCCGCTTCCAGGATCGCGTCGTGGTCGAGCGGCTTGACGAAGCGCATGTCCAGTACGGTGGCGTCGAGAATGTCGGCGGCCTCCAGTGCCGGGCCGACCATGGCGCCGAAGGCCAGCAGTGCCACGCGCGGCCGGCGGTGACCGCGCGCCTCGCGCAGCACGCGCGCCCGACCCACCGGCAGCGGCCGCGCCTCGGGATCGGCCGCGACGCTGTGCCCGGCGCCACGCGGATAGCGCACCGCGGCAGGCTGGTTGAGCCCCAGGCCGGTGGTCAGCATGCGCCGGCACTCGTTCTCGTCGCTGGGTGCCATCACCACCATGTTGGGGATGCAGCGCAGATAGCTCAGATCGAAGGCGCCGTGGTGGGTGGCGCCGTCGGCACCCACCAGCCCGCCGCGGTCGATCGCGAACAGCACCGGAAGATTCTGCACGGCGACATCGTGGATGAGCTGGTCGTAGGCGCGCTGCAGGAAGGTGGAGTAGATCGCCACCACGGGGTGCAGGCCCTCGGTGGCCATCCCGGCGGCGAGGGTCACCGCATGCTGCTCCGCGATGGCGACGTCGACGTAGCGCTCCGGGAATTCGCGCGCGAAGCGCACCAGGCCGGAGCCCTCGCGCATGGCCGGGGTGATCGCCACCAGGCGCGAATCGGCGCTCGCTGCGTCGCACAGCCAGTCGCCGAAGACCTGCGTGAAGCTCGGCGTGGTCGCCGGCTTCTTCTCCGGGAAGGCGCCGGTGACCGGGTCGAAGCTGGTCACGCCGTGGTACTTGATGGGGTCCGACTCCGCCGGCGCGAAGCCCTTGCCCTTGGCGGTGACGATGTGCAGGAACACCGGGCGATCGGTCCCGCGGAGCTCGCCGAGGGCGGCCAGCAGCGCGTCGAGATCGTGGCCGTCGATGGGGCCGACGTAGTCGAGCCCGAAGGTGCGCACCCAGTCCCCCGGGCCGCTGGGCTCGCCGGGCAGCTCGCTGGCCGGGCGGCGCATGTGCGGCGCCGCCTCCATGGCGAGTCGCGCCATGGTGCGCGCCGAGTGGCTGCGCAGCGCGCCGACGTTCTCGGAGATCGACATGTCGTTGTCGTTGTAGATCACCAGCACGGGCAGCTGCGCGTCGCCGATGTGGTTGAGCGCCTCGAAGGCCATGCCTGCCGTCATGCCGCCGTCACCGATCACCGCGACCACGCGGCGCCGCTCGCCCTGCACGCGACCGGCGGCGGCGATGCCGGCGGCAGCCGACAGCGAGGTGCTGGAGTGCCCGGTGCCGAAGACGTCATAGGCGCTCTCCTTGCGGTGCGGGAAGGGCGCCAGACCGCGGTGCTTGCGGATGGTCTCGAGCTGGCCGCGGCGGCCGGTCAGCATCTTGTGCGGGTAGGCCTGGTGCCCGACGTCCCAGACCAGGCGGTCGCGCGGGGTGTCGAAGATGTAGTGCAGCGCCAGCGTGAGCTCTACGGTGCCGAGATTGGCGGCGAAATGCCCGCCGATCCGTCCCAGCGTCTCGATCAGGTAGCGGCGCATCTCCAGCGACAGCGCGGGCAGCTGACCGGCGTCGAGCGCCCGCAGGTCTTCGGGCTTGTTGACGCGTCCGAGCAGTGCGTATCCGGGAATATCGGTCATGTCCGGGAGGGGCGACAGAACGTGCTCCATTATCGCGCATCCGGGGCGCGTTCTTACAGGTTTCTTGCGGGTAATTCGTGACGCGGCTCGCAGCCGCGGCGGGATCAGGCCCTGCGCGTCTCGATGGTGTCGATGAGCGCGCGCAGCGCCTCGGCGCCATCGGTGGCGGCGAGGGTGTCACGGGCCTCCGCGAACAGCTCGCGCATGCGGCTGCGCGCCTCGGGCACGCCGAGCAGGCCGGGGAAGGTGGCCTTGCCGGCGATGCGGTCCTTGCCGCTGGTCTTGCCGAGGGTCTCGGTGGAGCTGTCGTTGTCGAGCAGGTCGTCCTGGATCTGGAAGGCCAGCCCGAGGTGCTTGAGCGCGTGCTCGATCGCGCGGCAGCGCGCCGGATCCGCGTCATCGGCCGCGGCCGCCGCCATGCGTCCGCAGGCGAGGATCAGCTCGCCGGTCTTGTGCACATGCAGCGATTCCAGCTCGGCGATCTCGAGGCGGCGGGATTCCGCTTCCAGATCCATGATCTGGCCGCCGCACATGCCGCGGCTGCCCGCGGCCTGGGCCAGCAGGCGCACGCAGGCCAGGCGGGCGGCGGCATCGAAGGCGGGGTCGTCGCCATCGAGCGGATGGGCGAGGTGCTCGAAGGCCAGGGTCTGGAGCGCGTCGCCCACCAGCACGGCGGTGGCCTCGTCCCAGGCGCGGTGCACGGTGGGCTGGCCGCGGCGCAGGGCGTCGTCGTCCATGCACGGCAGATCGTCGTGGACCAGCGAGTAGGCATGCACCAGCTCGATCGCCACCGCGCAGGCATCGCGCGCGTCGGGCGGCGTTCCCAGCGCCTCGCCGCAGGCGTGCACGAGCATCGCGCGCAGGCGCTTGCCGCCGTCGGCGGCGTAGCGCATGGCCTCGTGCAGGCGCGCGGGCAGGGTGCCGTCGGGCGGCAGCGCCGCCGTCATTCGGTCATCGAGTCGCTGCAGGCAGTCCGTTCGCCAGGCGGCGAGGTCGAAGGCGGCGCTGGCCGCACCGGCGCTCACGATGCGTCGTCTCCATCCGCGCCGGTGTCGTCGTCCAGCAACTTCTGGACGCGCTGGGTGGCGTCGCGCAGGCGCGTTTCGCAGGCGGCGGCAAGGCTCTGGCCGCGCTCGAATTCCTTGAGGGTCTGCTCGAGCGGGAGGTCGCCCTCCTCCATGCGCGCGACGATGGCCTCCAGCTCCTCGAGCAGCTGCTCGAAAGCCGTTTCGCCCTCGGGGGCTGCGGCCGGTGTCTCCGCCGCGGGGTTAGACTTGCGATTCATGCACGATCCGACACAGCCTTGGTGCGCGGAGTCTAACCAAAGCTCCGCCCCCGCTCAGGGATCGCGCTTTCCCTGCCACGCGCTTGTCCGTCCCTCGCGTCCGGGCTAGATTCCCGCGCGCACTCAGCACCGTCATGCCATGAACCAGTACCGCGCCGACGCCATCGAAGTTCTCACCGGTCTCGACCCGGTCCGCCGCCGGCCCGGGATGTATACCGACACCGCGCGGCCGAATCATCTGGCGCAGGAAGTCATCGACAACGCGGTCGACGAGGCCCTGGGCGGCCACGCGAAGTCGGTGGCGGTGACCCTGCACCAGGACGGATCGCTGTCGGTGGTCGACGATGGCCGCGGCATGCCGGTGGACGTGCATCCCGAGCACGGCGTGCCCGGGGTGGAGCTGATCATGACGCGCCTGCACGCCGGCGCGAAGTTCTCCAACAAGAGCTACCAGTTCTCCGGCGGCCTGCACGGTGTCGGCGTGTCGGTGGTCAACGCGCTCTCGACGCGGCTGCAGATCCGCGTCTGGCGCGAGGGTCGCGAATACACCATGGCCTTCGCCGGCGGCGAGCGTGCCGAGGCGCTCGAGGAAGTCGGCCAGGTGCCGAAGTCGCGGCACGGCACCGCCATCCACTTCTGGCCCGACGCGCAGTATTTCGACTCGGTCAACTTCTCGCTGCCGCGCCTGCAGCGCAACCTGCGCGCCAAGGCGGTGCTGTGTCCCAATCTGCGCGTCAGCCTCACCCAGGAGGCCACCGGCGAGACCGAGGTCTGGCAGTACGCCAACGGTCTGCCGGACTATCTGCTCGACACCGTCGGCGATATCGAGACCATCCCCGCGGCACCCTTCACCGGCGGTCTGGAGGGCGAGCGTGAAGCGGTGGAATGGGCGCTGCTCTGGGCCGATGCGTCCGAGGTGCCGCAGGAGAGCTACGTCAACCTGGTGCCCACCACCCAGGGCGGCACTCACGTCAACGGCCTGCGCACCGGCCTCACCGAGGCCATGCGCGAGTTCTGCGAGTTCCGCAACCTGCTGCCGCGCGGCGTGAAGATCACGCCGGAGGACGTCTGGAACGGCTGTGCCTTCGTGCTCTCGCTGAAGATGCAGGATCCGATGTTCGCCGGTCAGACCAAGGAGCGGTTGTCGTCGCGCGAGAGCGCCAGCTTCATCTCGGGCGTGGTGCACGATGCCTTCAGCCTGTGGCTGAATCAGAACAGCGGTACCGGCGAGGCACTCGCCGAGCGCATCATCAGCAACGCGCAGAAGCGCCTGCGCGCGGCCAAGACGGTGACCCGCAAGCGCGTCACCCAGGGGCCGGCGCTGCCCGGCAAGCTGGCCGACTGCGTGTCCTCGGATCCGTCGCGCACCGAGCTCTTCCTGGTGGAGGGCGACTCGGCCGGCGGCTCGGCCAAGCAGGCGCGCGACCGCGACACGCAGGCGATCATGCCGCTCCGGGGCAAGATCCTGAACACCTGGGAGCTGGACGCGGCCGCCGCCATGGCCTCGCAGGAGATCCACGACATCAGCGTCGCCATCGGCGTCGACCCGGGCTCCGAGGATCTCGCCGGCCTGCGCTACGGCCGCATCTGCGTGCTGGCCGACGCCGACTCGGACGGCCTGCACATCGCCACCCTGCTGTGCGCGCTCTTCCTGCGCCACTTCCGGCCGCTGGTGGAAGCGGGCCACATCTACATCGCCATGCCGCCGCTCTACCGCATCGACGTCGGCAAGCAGGTGTTCTACGCCCTCGACGAGGGCGAGCGCGACGGCACCCTCGACCGCATCAGGGCCGAGAAGATGCGCGGACAGGTCTCGGTGACCCGCTTCAAGGGGCTCGGCGAGATGAACCCGATGCAGCTGCGCGAGACCACCATGGCGCCCGACACCCGGCGCCTGGTGCAGCTCACCCTGGAGGATGCCGAGGCCGGCAGCATGCTCGACATGCTGCTCGGCAAGAAGCGCGCCGCGGATCGCCGAGCCTGGCTCGAGACCAGCGGCGACCAGGCCGAGATCGCGGTCTGATTCCGCGCGACCGATCATCAACCGGATTGCACCATGAGTGAAGTAACCGAACTCGCGAGCGACCACGAGCGCCTGCCGCTGCACGTTTTCGCCGAGAAGGCCTACCGCGACTACTCGATGTACGTCGTGCTGGACCGCGCGCTGCCGCACATCGCGGACGGCCTCAAGCCGGTGCAGCGCCGCATCGTCTACGCCATGCGCGAGCTGTCGCTGGGGCCCAACGCCAAGCCCAAGAAGTCGGCGCGCACGGTCGGCGATGTCATCGGCAAGTACCACCCGCACGGCGACAGTGCCTGCTACGAAGCGATGGTGGTGATGGCGCAGGGTTTCGCCTACCGCTATCCGCTGGTGGACGGCCACGGCAACTGGGGCTCGCCCGATGACCCCAAGAGCTTCGCGGCCATGCGCTACACCGAGGCCAAGCTCGCGCCCTACGCCCAGGCGCTGCTTTCCGAGCTCGATCAGGGCACGGTCGACTGGGCGGACAACTTCGACGGCTCCATGCAGGAGCCCGTCCTGCTGCCGGCACGGCTGCCCAACATCCTGGTCAACGGCACCACCGGTATCGCGGTGGGCATGGCCACCGACATCCCGCCGCACAACCTGCGCGAGCTGGTGAGCGCCTGCCTGCACCTGCTGGAGAACCCGGACGCCGACACCGCCGCACTGTGCGAGCACGTGCCGGCGCCGGACTTCCCCACCGGCTGCGAGATCATCACGCCGCCGGCCGAGATGCGGAAGCTCTACGAGCACGGCGGCGGCGGCCAGCTGCGGGCGCGCGCGCGCTGGGAGCGCGAGGACGGCAACATCGTGGTCTCGCATCTGCCGCACCAGGTCTCGCCGGCGCGCGTGCTGGAGCAGATCGCCGAGCAGATGCGCGCCAAGAAGCTGCCGCTGGTCGAGGATCTGCGCGACGAGTCCGACCACGACAACCCGGTGCGGCTGGTCATCGTGCCGCGCAGCAACCGCGTCGACGTCGAGTCGCTGATGGCGCATCTGTTCGCCACCACCGACCTCGAGCGCAGCTACCGCGTCAACCTCAACATGATCGGTGTCGATGGCCGTCCGCAGGTCAAGGGCCTGCGGACCATCCTCGGCGAGTGGCTGGAATGGCGCGAGGGGGTGCTCAAGCGCCGCCTCGAGCATCGTCTCGAGAAGGTGTTGGCGCGGCTGCACGTGCTGGAGGGCCTGCTCACCGCCTTCCTGAACATCGACGAGGTCATCCGCATCATCCGCTTCGAGGACGAGCCGAAGACCGCCCTGATGGCGCGCTTCGCGCTCTCCGACAGGCAGGCCGAGGCCATTCTGGAGCTCAAGCTGCGCCATCTGCAGAAGCTCGAGGAGATGAAGATCCGCGGCGAGCAGGAGGAGCTCGAGGCCGAGCGCAAGGCGCTGGAGAAGCGGCTGGGCTCGCGCAAGTCGCTGCGCGCGCTGCTCGCCGACGAGCTCAGGGCCGATGGCGAGGCCTACGGCGACGAGCGCCGCTGCCCGATCGTCGAGCGCGCCCAGGCGCAGGCGCTGGACGCCACCGAGGTGATGCCGTCCGAGAACATCACCGTGGTGCTGTCCACCGCTGGCTGGATCCGCGCTGCCAAGGGGCACGGGGTCGATGCCGCCAATCTGTCCTACCGCTCCGGCGACGCGCTGCTGCGCACGGCGGAGGGACGCAGCAATCAGACCCTGATCCTGCTCGGCAGCCAGGGGCGTAGCTACCAGCTGCCGGCGCATTCGCTGCCGTCGGCGCGCGGGCAGGGCGAGCCGGTGTCCGGCCGCCTCGATCTGGGCGACCGCGAGCGCATCAGCGATGTGCTCCTCGGCGAGACCGAGGCGCGCTTCGTGCTGGCCAGTGACGCTGGCTACGGCTTCATCGCCCGCCTCGGCGAGCTGGCCACGCGCCAGAAGGCCGGCAAGGCCTGCCTGACCCTGCCCGAGGGTGCCGGCGTGCTGCCCGCGAGGCCGCTGCCGAGACGCGAGGAGCAGCTGCTGGCGGTGGCGAGCACCGCCGGACGTCTGCTGGTGTTCCCGGCGGCGGAGCTGCCCGAGCTCGCGCGCGGCAAGGGCAACAAGCTCATCGGTCTGCGCGGCGAGGAGCGCGTGGCGGCCATGGCCGTGCTCGAGCCGGGCGCTGCGCTGGAGGTGGTCAGCGGCAAGCGCAGCTACAAGGTCAAGCCGGCCGATCTCGAGAGCTTCCGCGGCAACCGCGGCAGTCGCGGACGGACCCTGCCGCGAGGCTTCCAGCGGGTCGAGGCGCTGCAGCCGGTGCAGCCGGCGGGGGCCGATCGGGAAACCGAATCTTGAATTCGGCGGTCCAAGCCGCCATGTAGGGGAAAGCTCCCTGTTTTCAGAGGCGTAAAAGACAACAATGAAGCGCATCATGCTGTTCGTCGCCACCAACATCGCGATTCTCGCGGTGCTTTCGGTGGCGTGGTTCGTCATTTCGAGCTTCCTCGGACTCGATCCGATGATGGATGCCCAGGGTGGACTGGACTACTTCACCCTGCTGATCTTTGCCGCCATCTTCGGATTCGGCGGTGCCTTCATCTCGCTGCTGCTCTCCAAGCCCATCGCCAAGTGGTCGACGGGCGCCAAGGTGATCAGCCAGCCGAGCAACTCGGCGGAATCCTGGCTGATCAACACGGTGCAGCGTCAGGCGCGCCAGGCCGGCATCGGCATGCCCGAGGTCGCCATCTTCGATTCGCCCGAACCCAATGCCTTCGCCACCGGTGCCAGTCGCAACAAGGCGCTGGTGGCGGTGTCCACCGGTCTGCTGCGCGGCATGAAGCAGGACGAGGTCGAGGCCGTGCTGGGCCACGAGGTCAGCCATATCGCCAATGGCGACATGGTGACGCTGACCCTCATCCAGGGCGTGCTCAACACCTTCGTGATCTTCCTGTCACGCGTCATCGGGCACTTCATCGACCGCGTCATCCTCAAGAACGAGCAGGGCTACGGTCTCGGCTACTTCGCGTCGGTGATCGTGCTGCAGATCCTGCTCGGCATCGCTGCATCGGCCGTGGTGTGCTGGTTCTCGCGCAAGCGCGAGTTCCGCGCCGATGCCGGCGGCGCCCAGCTTGCCGGTCGGCGCAAGATGGTCGACGCGCTGTCGCGCCTGCAGAGCTATCAGGGCGGCGCCTCGACACTGCCCGAGAACATGTCGGCATTCGGCATCCGGGGTGGCGCAATGGCGAAGCTATTCAGCACGCACCCGCCGCTGGAGGCGCGCATCGCCGCCCTGCAGCAGGCCGCGGGCTGATTCGGGCGGGATTTTCGCCGGGGTCGGATCGGCCCCGGCGGACTAGCGCGGGATCCGGTCGCCGGCCAGCATGACCACCTCGGCTTCCTGCACGCCGTTGCCCTGCACGTAGTTGATCCCCATCTGCCAGAGCTCGCCCATGATGCGGGTGTTCTCGACGAAGGGCACGATGACGCGCGACTGGCTGCTGTGCGCGGCCTTGACCAGCGCGGCCAGGCGCTCGTGGGTCTGCTCGTCGTCGAGCCTGGCGGCAAAGGCCGGGTTGAACTTCACGTAGTCCGGCTTGACGTGGTCGAGCAGCGTCGACGAGCCGGGGCTGTCGCCGAAGTAGTCGAGCACGAATTCGACCGACAGCGAGCGCAGCTTCTCGCGCAGCGCCGCGACCTTGCTGACATGGTGCTGCACGACCGATTCGCGGACCTGCAGCGCGAGCGTCCCGGCCGCGGGCTGCTGTGTCTCGATCAGCTTCACGATCGCTTCCGGCTCGCTGAGCGAGGCCTCCGACAGGCGCACCATCAGGCAGGTGCCGGATCGGCGCGAGAGCGCGCTGACGGCGCGGGTCAGCACCAGCAGGTCGATCTGGGGCATCAGGCCGGAGCGCTCGGCGATCGGCAGGAACTCGCGCGCGTGGCGCTCGTTGCCGCTGGCGTCGCGCATGCGGACCAGCACGTCGTAGATCTGGCGGGTATCGTCACCGAGGCTGGCGATGTTCTGGTATGCCAGCTGGAAGCGCTGGCCTTCCCTGAGCGCTTCGCGCAGCTCGTCGGCGGCCTCGCGTTCCTTGCGCTCCTCGGCCGCGGCGCGCGCCGCGTCGCCGATGCTGCAGGTGGTGTTGCCGGTTTCCCCGGAGATGCGGCGGGCCTCGAAGCAGGCATCGCGCAGCACCTCGGCAGCCGCCCCCACGCCCTCGCGCAGCGGGTAGACGGCGGTGGAGTGCGTGATGTGGCACTCGAACTGGTCGCTCCGGAAGTTCTGGTGCGCGACCTGCTGGCGCAGCGACTCGGCGAGCGCCGTCAGCGCATCGGTGTCCTCCGCCGGCGCAACGGCGCAGAGCTCGTCCGGCGCCATGCGCACCACCCACGACTGCGCCGGCAGCGCTTCGGCAATGAGCGCCTCCCAGGTGTCGGCGACGCGGGCCGCCGGGATGAGCCCGAGCCGTTCCTCGTGCGCGGTGAACCCGTCGATGCGGAAATAGAGCACGCCCTGCTGGGACTCTGCGCTCAGGGCGGTTTCGATGGCCCGGCCGAGCGATTCACGGATGTCGGCGAAGGTCTGTGCCGCCGCGACCGGCGGTGCGTCGGGCGTGGCTTCGTCGCTGCGCGGCACGGCCTGCGGACGCAGCACGGCGTCGAGCTGCAGCTCGCTGTCGCCGTCGCTCTGGCGCGCGCTGATGCGGGTGTGGATCGCGGCCTCGGCGTCCCCGATCCGGAAGGCCGCGGTGAACTCGGTTTCCGCCACCCGCTGCTTGACGAGCTGGGTGAGGTGATCGCGGACCTGCGGCTGATCACTCGACGCGACCAGGTCGAGGAAGGGCTGCGCGATGAGGTCGTCCACGGAGGCGAAGCCAAGGGTTTCGGCCGCCGCCGGGTTGGCCTCGACGATGATGCCTTCGCTGACGGTGAGCAGTGCGCGCGAGGTCTCCGCGACCAGCGTACGCTGCCGGCTCTCGTACTCGGCCAGCCGCATGCGGGCCTCGCGCAGCTCCCAGCCGGTACGGCTGGCGCGGTACTCGCGCAGGCAGACCGCCGCCAGGTCCTCCTCGGCGTCATCGCTGCCCATGGCGGCGATGTCGACCGCGCCGGCGGCGAAGGCCTCGTTGCGGAGCGTCGACGAGATGCCGGAGCCGTCCGCGGCCACCGCGATGACGGCGAGCTCCGGTGACAGCTGTCGCGCCAGCCCGCATACCGCGCCGATGTCCTGGCCGACGTCGCAGAGCACGAGTTCCGGCTCGGTGCGCGACAGAATCTCCTCGACCTCGGCGGTATCGGCGGCCCAGGCTGCGCGCGCCCGCCACCCACGGTTCCGCAGAATGGTCTCGGCGCGCGTCGACATGCCCTGCTCGGCGCTCACCACCAGCATCAGCAGATTCGGCACGGACGTGGGCATGGTGGAATCCATTCGCGCTCAGGCGATGACGGTCTTGGCCCCGGCGCCGGCGTCCTCGCGTGCGAGTCGGGGCACCAGGTAGCCCGGGAGCCGATCGCGCATCTGCATCATGATGGTTGTCGCCGCCTCCTCGGGCACATGGAAATGGGCTGCGCCGCGAACGCGGTCCAGCAGGTGCAGGTAGTAAGGTACTACGCCGGCGTCGAAGAGCGCGACCGAAAGCGCCGTCTGGTCGGCCACCGAATCGTTGACGCCGCGCAGCAGCACGGCCTGGTTCAGCAGGTGCACGCCGGTGCGGCGCAGCGCCGCGCAGGCCGCCATCAATGCCGCGTCGATCTCGTTGGCGTGGTTGACGTGCAGTACCACGCTGGTCGGCAGCGGGAAGCGCGACAGCCAGGCGAGCAGGGCGTCGTCGACACGCGACGGCAGCACGACCGGCTGGCGGGTGTGGATGCGCAGGCGGCGCAGGTGCGGGACGGCGGCGAGATCATCGGTGATCGCCGCCAGCCGCGCATCGGGCAGCGACAGGGGGTCGCCGCCGGACAGGATCACCTCCTCGATGCTCGGATCGGCGTGGAGCGCTTCCAGCACGCGCGTCCAGGCGCCGCGGCTCGCGGTCTGCCCGGCATACGGGAAGTGGCGCCTGAAGCAGTAGCGGCAGTGCACCGCGCACGCACCGGTCAGCGTCAGCAGGACGCGGCCGTGGTACTTGTGCAGCAGACCGTCGCCCCTTGCGGCTGCAAGATCACCGACCGGATCGGGGCCGAACCCGGATGCCTCGTGCGTCTCGGCGGGTGCCGGCCAGACCTGGCGCAGCAATGGATCGGCCGGGTCGCCACGGCGCATGCGCGCGGCGAAAGCGCGCGGCACCCGGAAGGCGAAGGCTGTCGGGACATGCGGTGGGCACGGCTCCAGGCCGAGATGCGCGGCGAGGGCGGCGGGGCTGCGGAAGCTCTCCTGCAGCTCCCGTTGCCATGCGGCGACCGTGCTGGTGCTGTCGGGGGCGGCGAGGGCTTCTGCTATCATCGTGCGCATTGTCATGGGCTTGCCGGTCGTCGGCAAACCCCTCCCTTCATCGATCGTAGCGCCGCTTCCGCAGCGGCGATTCCGCCATGGCCAGCTTCAGCACCAACGAATTCAAATCCGGTCTCAAGATCCTGCTCGACGGCGAGCCCTACGCCATCGTCGAGAACGAGTTCGTCAAGCCCGGCAAGGGCCAGGCCTTCAATCGCGTCAAGGTGCGCAATCTCAAGAGCGGCCGCACGATCGAGCGCACCTTCAAGTCCGGCGAATCGGTGGAAGCGGCCGACGTCGTCGAGCTCGACATGCAGTACCTGTACGCGGACGGCGAGTTCTGGCACTTCATGGATCCGCAGAGCTACGAGCAGATCACCGCCGACAAGCGTGCGGTGGGCGACAACGAGGTCTGGTTCAAGGAGCAGGACACCTGCGTGGTGACGCTGTGGAACGGCGCGCCCATCCAGGTGCTGCCGCCCAACAATGTGGAACTCAAGATCGTCGAGACCGACCCGGGCCTGCGCGGCGACACCGCCACCGGTGGCACCAAGCCCGCCAAGCTGGAGACCGGCGCGGTGGTGCGCGTGCCGCTGTTCATCGAGGAGGGCGAGGTCATCAAGGTCGACACGCGCTCCGGCGAGTACCTGTCGCGCGTCAAGGAGTGACCGCGGGCCGGGATCCGGCATCCACCGCGTCCACCGCGGGCAGGCCGGACCTGCGCCACCTGCTGCAGCGACGGGCCGCGCTTCTCGCGCGCATCCGCGCCTTCTTCGCCGAGCGCGGCGCGACCGAGGTCGATGCGCCGCTGCGCGCGCCGGCGGTGGTCTCCGAGCCACACATCCGGGCGCTGGCCTGCGAGGGCGGCTGGCTGCTGCCCTCGCCGGAGTACTGGCTGAAGCGCCTGCTGGCGGACGGCAGCGGTGATGTCTACCAGCTCGCGCACGCCTTCCGCGGCGGCGAGTCCGGACGCCATCACGCCGAGGAGTTCCTGCTCTGCGAGTGGTATCGGCTGGGGCGCGACGAGCATCACGTCGCCGCCGAACTCGACGCCCTGCTGCAGGTCTGCGATGCGCCCGCGGTGGCCGGCCGGCTGCGCTACGCGGACGCGTTCCGGGCCGAAGCGGGCATCGATCCGCTGGCGCCGGCCAGCGCGCTCGCCGAGGCCGCGGTGGCGCACGGGCTGGCACCGGCGGATGCGCCGGAACACGCCGATGCCGGCTACTGGCGGGATCTGCTGATGGGGCTGTGCGTGCAGCCGCGGCTCGGCCACGCGGGTCCGGTGCTACTCACCGGCTATCCCGCGATCGACAGTCCGCTGGCCTGCCTGCAGCAGGACGATCCGCGCTGGTCGACGCGCTTCGAGCTGTTCTGGCGCGGCGTCGAACTGGCGAACGGGTGCCGCGAGCGCCGCGGCGCCGATCTGCCGGACGGCAGCGGCCTTCCCGAGGACTTTCCGGAGTGCGCTGGCGTGGCCCTGGGCGTTGATCGCCTGCTCATGCTGCTGCTCGGTGCCGACGATATTGCCGCGGCGATGCCGATTCCGCGCGCGCAATAGACCCCGGCGCGCGGTGCCGTCGGCGGTTCGGCCTACAGCACGTCCGATGCGAAGGCCGCCAGTCGCGAGCGCTCGCCGCGCGCCAGCGTGATGTGGCCACCGTGCGGCCAGCCGCGGAAGCGGTCGACCACGTAGGTAAGGCCGGAGGTGGTCTCGGACAGATAGGGGGTGTCGATCTGCGCCAGGTTGCCCAGGCAGACCATCTTGGTGCCGGGGCCGCAGCGCGTGATCATGGTGCGCATCTGCTTCGAGGTCAGGTTCTGCGCCTCGTCGATGATGATGAAACGGTTGAAGAAGGTGCGCCCGCGCATGAAGTTGAGGCTGCGGATCTTGATGCGCTTGGCCAGCAGCTCGTTGGTCGCGGCGCGCTCCCACTCGCTGCCTTCGCCGGCCTGGGTGAGGACCTCGAGGTTGTCCATGAGCGCGCCCATCCACGGCGTCATCTTCTCTTCCTCGGTGCCGGGCAGGAAGCCGATGTCCTCGCCCAGCGGCACGGTCACGCGGGTCATGATGATCTCGCGGTAGCGCGCTTCGTCAAGGGTCTGGGCGAGACCGGCTGCCAGCGTCAGCAGTGTCTTGCCGGTGCCGGCGGCGCCGAGCAGTGTGACGAAGTCGATGTCCGGGTCGAGCAGCAGGTTGAGCGCGAAGTTCTGCTCGCGATTCTTGGCGTGCACGCCCCAGACGCCGCGCTTGCCCTCGCGGTAGTCCTCGACCACGGACAGCTCGGCCGCGTTGCTGTCGGCACGGTCGACGCGCAGCTCCAGGCCGGTGCCCTCGTCGGCCTCGTCGGGCAGATAGAGGAACTGGTTGGGCGACCATTCCGAGACCATGGGGCCGCTGACGCTGTAGTGCGCGTTGCCCCGGTTGTCCTGCCAGCTCTCCATGGCGTCGCCGTGGGCTGCCCAGAAGTCGTCCGGCAGGGCGCTGTGGCCGTGGTGCAGGAGGTCGACGTCCTCCAGTACCTGGTCGTTGTAGTAGTCCTCGGCGTGGATGCCGACGACCGCCGCCTTGATGCGCAGGTTGATGTCCTTCGACACCAGTGTCACGGCGGTCTCGGGATACTCGGTCGCGAGGCTCAGTGCGCAGACCAGAATGCTGTTGTCCGGCTTGTTGCCGGGCAGCAGGTCGGGCAGGGCGGTCGCGGCCGGTCGCGTCTGGAAGAAGATGCGCCCGCTTCTGGCGGGTTCCGCGCCGGCGCTGCCGTCGACCGGTGTCTGCAGCCCGGGCGGCCGGCCGCCGGACAGCGGCAGGCCGTCGGTCATCTGGGCGCGATCCGCCTGGCTGACGATGTCGTCGAGCATGCGGGAGACCTGGCGCGCATTGCGCGAGACCTCGCTGGTGCCCTTCTTGGCGGCGTCGAGCTCTTCCAGCACCACCATCGGCAGATAGAGGTCGTGCTCCTCGAAGCGGTAGAGCGAAGCGGGGTCGTGCATGAGGACGTTGGTGTCCAGCACGAAGATGCGACGTTGCGTCATGGGAGCTCTGGCAATCTGCGTGGGGTGCCGCCGATACGGGAGCGCGAGCGGATCAGAGGGCCTTCACGGCTTCCAGGACCGCATCGGCGTGACCGTCGACCTTGACCTTGCGCCACTCGGTCGCCAGCTTGCCGTCGGCGTCGAACAGGAAGGTGCTGCGCTCGATGCCGCGCACCTTCTTGCCGTACATGTTCTTCTCGCGGATGACATCGAAGGCCTGGCAGGCCTGCTCCTCGGCATCGGACAGCAGCGTGAAGCCGAAGCCGTACTTCTTGCGGAAGTTCTCGTGCGTGCGCACGGTGTCGCGCGACACGCCGATGATGCGCGCGCCGGCGGCCGCGAATTCGCTCTCCATCGCGGCGAAGTCCTGCCCTTCCTGCGTGCAGCCCGGCGTGTTGTCCTTGGGGTAGAAGTACAGCACCAGGGCGCTGCCCTTCAGATCGCGCAGCCTGATGCTGCCCTCGTCACCGGTTGCGGGAAGCTCGAGGTCGGGAATCGGGTCGCCAGCGGAAAGGGTCATCGTCGGTCCGTCGGTGGGGAAAGGGAGGAATGTCGCGGTGCGAGCGCCGGATGGGCGGAGTGCCCGCTCCGTGCTCCGAGGCGTCGCCGGCATCGGCGCGATTGGGCATTGCCGGTCGGCGGCGGCATCGGGCGGGTCGGCGTCCGTCGTCGGTGGTCAGGTCTTGATGGGATCGAGCAGGCCGTCGGCATTGAGATCGTCGCAGAGATCCATGAACGACTCGCGCAGCGCCTGCGGATGCTGGTTCACCGGCACATGGACGACCATGTGCACGCTGCACATGCTGGCGCCGGTGTGCTGCGAGGCGTACTTCTGGATCATCACCTCGGGAACGTCGACGTCCTGTCCGGCGAAGAATTCGAGCAGGTGCACGATCAGGTCGGCATGCTGCGGCGCGAACACCTCGACCGCGTAGGGCCGGTAGTCGGGCGCGGCTTCGCGCTCGCCGCAGCGCGCGAACTGCACCTGCATGTCGAATTTCTGCGCGATGTTGGGCAGCGCGGTCTCCAGCTTGCCCAGTGCCGCCCAGGATCCGGAAATGAGCAGGCTGGCCCCGACCAGCGCACCTGCCGGGGCCAGGCGGCAGTCCTCGATCTCGCATCCGCGCTCGCGCACGGCGCGGAAGAGATCGAGCGTGATGCGCGGGCGGGCCGGCGCCAGCACGGAGATGGACAGCAGGTTGTCGGCAGTGCTCATGACGCGGCGGGTGCGATCGTGGCGGAAGTGTAAGGCTTCCCCAGCGGGCCGCGCACGCGACGTGCTTGCTATCATGCGGGTCCTTCAACCGGATGGCGGATCCGTTGCAACAGATCACCGGCAGCATCGTGGCGCTGGTCACCCCCATGGACGTGGACGGCGCCGTCGACTACGACGCGCTGGACCGCCTCGTGGAGTGGCACATCACCGAGGGCACCTCCGCCATCGTCGCGATGGGCACGACCGGCGAGTCCGCCACGCTCGACAACGACGAGCACATAGCCGTGGTGCGTCGCACGGTGGCGACCGCGGCCGGCCGCATCCCGGTGATCGCCGGGACCGGCGCCAATGCCACCGCCGAGGCCATCTCGCTGACCCGGGCCGCTGCCGAATGCGGCGCCGATGCCGCGCTGCTGGTGACGCCGTACTACAACAAGCCGCCGCAGGAGGGCCTCTATCGGCACTACCGCGCGGTGGCCGAGGCCGTGGACCTGCCGCAGATCCTCTACAACGTGCCCGGGCGCACCGGCTGCGACATGCAGCCGGCGACGGTCGCGCGGCTCGCCGGGATTCCCAACATCATCGGTCTCAAGGAAGCGCTGGCCGATGCCGGCCGCGTGCGCGAACTGGTCTCGCTCGGCCTGCCGGCGGACTTCGCGCTCTATTCCGGGGACGACCCCACCGCCCGTGACAGCATGCTGGCCGGCTTCCACGGCGACATCTCCGTGGTGGCCAACGTGGCGCCGGCCGCCATGGCCCGCATGTGCGCGGCCGCGGTGGGCGGGGATGCCGAAGCTGCGGCCGAGGCGGATCTGCCGCTGGCCGGCCTGCACAAGTGGCTGTTCGTCGAGCCCAATCCCATCCCGGTGAAGTGGGCGCTGCACGAAATGGGCCGCATCGGCAGCGGCATCCGCCTGCCGCTGGTACCGCTGTCCACCGATCACCACGACGCGTTGCGCGAGGCGCTGCGTACCGCCGGAGTCCTGCACTGATGCCGATCACCATCCTCCGCGCCGGCCTGTTGGCCGGCGCCGCGTTCCTCGTTGCCGCCTGCGGCCCGCGTGCGCATTGCCTCGGCGAGCACCCCTACCAGGAGGCCGAGACCGTCGAGGTGCTCGGCAACGTCGAGGGCGTGCGCGTGCCGCGCTCGCCGAGCGCGCTCGAGATCCCAGATGCCGCGTCCGACGGTGGCGAGTACGCCGCCTTCTACGAAGACGACGACGGCGACCGGCGTGTGCGCTGCCTGGACGATCCGCCCCAGCTGGCCCCGCTGGTCGAGGGCACGCCCGAAGGCGACGATCCCGCCTGATTGCGGCGGGCCTCCCGCTAGAAGAACCGCTGGAGCTGTAGCCGCACCCGGTCCTGACCGTCGATCAGATCGACCAGCGGATCGTCCGGCAGGTCCGAGAGCACGCGCGCGTCCAGCGTGACGCGCCAGTTCGTCAGGAAGCGGCGGCTCAGTTCCACCGAGAACAGGCGGTTGCCCAGATCGGGCTCGACGATGGCACCCGCCAGCAGCGTGCTGCCGGCGAGATCGTTGAAGCTGATGCGCGTGCCCACGAAGACATCGTTGGCGAAGCGCTGCGAGAAGACATTGTCGTCGCGCTGATCGTAGAGGTGCTCGGCGAGCACGCCGACGTCCCAGTCGGTCGCGAAGAAGCCGGGCAGCGTGTATTCGAGACCGCTGACGCTGGCCAAGGTCCACTCGCCGTCGCGGCGCCGCGCCAGCGCCTCCAGGCGCAGCGCCAGCCCGCCGCGCAGTACCTGCAGGTCGAGGCCGGCGCGCCGGGTGCGCCCGTAGTCGGGTACCAGCACCAGGTTGTCGAGCACACGCTCGCGGGCCGCCGCTTCCAGGGCATCGTCGTCCGGGGCCAGTCGCAGCACCTGCAGTACGTCGACCAGTGCCCCGGCGAGCGGGCCGACCTGCGGAGCGGCGGCTTCGAGGTCGCAGTTGGGGCCGCTGGCCGTACCCGGAAAATCGCTGCCCTGGGCCAGGCACGGCAGCATGTCGGGGGCCCGTGCGGTGCCGTCGAACCAGGAAATGCCGAGGTCGATGTCCGGCAGCCGCCACTGCCAGCGCAGTGCATAGTCCAGGCGCCGCTGCTCGCCGTCGGGAAAGCGTGATGCGCCGCGCGCGATCGGGAAGGGAATGCGTGGATGGCCCTCGGGGCCCGGGAAGGTGCGTTCGCGCGCCGCCGGCAGGACGAAGAGATCGCCGGTTCCCGATTCCGCCAGCCAGCGCAGCTGCAGCATGGGCTGGCCGAGCTTGGCGCCGCCGTCGATGTCCTCGACGAGGTCGCTCTGGTTGATGATGTCCACCAGCGAGCGCGACTCGGTCACGCCCCAGAACACCCGCCGGTAGCCGGCGTTGATCTCGATGCTGCGCCCCACAGCCTGCACGAAGGCCTGGCGTACGTCGCCGTGGCTGCGATGGGGATCGGCGCTGTCGCGCCGGTAGAAGAGCTCCGCGACCAGGCTCAGGTCGGGGTCGGCCAGCGGCTGATAGATGTCGACCAGCCCGGCCACCGAGCCGCTCAGGCCGTCGCCGTCGCGCACGTCGAACCAGCGGCCCTCGAGCTCGAGGGCGCCGCGCACGTCGGTCTGCGCCTGCGCCGGCGACAGCACGGCCAGTGCGGTCACCGCTGCGGCGAGGCCGCCCCGGATCAGCGCCGGTCGAGCCACAGCAGCAGCGGCGGCAGCAGGAAGAAGTCGGCGAGCAGCGCGGCGGCGATGACGATGGCGGTCAGTGCGCCGAAGTGCACGGTGAGCAGGAAGCCCGAGGTGGTGAACAGCGCGAAGCCGACGAACAGGACCAGCGACGTGATCACGAGCGCCGGGCCGACCTGGGTCAGCGCCTCGCGCACCGCGGCCTCGGCATCGGCGCCGGCGCGGCGGGCGCGCGCGTAGCGATTGAGCATGTGCAGCGTGTCGTCGACGATGATGCCCAGCGTCAGCGAGCCGACCACGGCGAGGCTCAGGCCCACCTGGCCCACCGTCACGCCCCAGATGCCGAAGCCGATGATCGCGGGCAGCAGGTTGGGCGCCAGGCTGATCGCCGCCAGCCGTGGGCTTCGGAAGGCCGCCAGGAGCAGCAGGCTGATGACGCCGAAGGCGATGCCGGTGCCCCAGAGCATGGAGACGAAGTTCCGGCGCGCGATGTGCGCGAACATGATCGACACGCCGGCGCCACGGGCCACCGCGGCATGGTCGAAATGCCGGCGCTGCCAGGCCACCGCGCGCTCGTCGAATTGCCGGATGGCCTCGGAACTGATGGTATCCAGCTGTACCGTCATGCGTGCCGCCGACTTGTGGATGTTGACCAGGTGCGTGAGGTCGACGCCGCTGGGCAGGCTGAGCTCGTAGAGCAGCAGATACTGTGCGGCCTCGGGGCGCGACTCGGGCAGGCGATGGAAGGCCGGGTCGCCGTCGTGCATGGCCTGGTTGAGCGACTGCAGGACCCCGACCACCGAGCTCACCTTGCGCACCTCGGGCTGTGTACGCAGCCATTCCGCGTAGGCGTGCATGTCGCGCAGGAAGGCGGGCTCCATGGCGGCGCCGTCGCCGCCCGCATCGAAGACGTACTCGACGTACTGCATGCCGGTGAGCTCGGCATTGGTGAACTCGGTCGCCTCGCGGAAGGGGTGGTCGGATTCGAAGAAGTGCACGTAGTTGTCGCCGAAACGGTTCTGCGGCAGCGCCGCCAGCGCCGCCACGACGACCACGGCACCGAGTGTCAGCAGCATCCGGCGGCGGCGCGTCACCGTGTCGGCCAGCGCCACCAGCGCGCGGTGCATGCCGCGCGTGACGGGCGGGCGCCGCACGGGAAAGCGCATGCACCACCAGGGGAGCACCATCATGCTGAACGCGAGCGCCGCCATGACGCCGATGGCCACCAGGTTGCCGAGGTCCCGGTAGGGCGGTGAGTCGCTGAGGTTCAGGCCCAGGAAGCCGATCGCCGTGGTGACGCTGGTCAGCAGGATGGGCAGGAAGTTGACCCGGATGCTGTGCAGCAGCGCGTCGCGCGGCGTGTCGCCGGCCTGCGCGCGCAGGCCCATGGTGGTGAGCATGTGCACGCAGTCGGCCACCGCCAGCGTCATCACCACCAGCCCGGCGGTCAGCGACGGCGAGGTCAGCGTGATGCCGAGCCAGCCGGCGGCGCCCATGGCAGCGCCGGCGCTCATCACGATCACCGCCACCGTGACCGCGGTCGCCGCCAGCGAGCGCAGCAGCAGTGCCAGCAGCACGAACATGACCAGGAACACCAGCGGATAGAGCGCGAAGGCCTCGCCCATCAGCACGCCGGACATGGCGTCGTTGAGCATCATGACCCCGGCGAGGTGGGTCTCGATGCCGTCGGAGAAGGGCCGGGTGCGGAAATCGGCCATCATCGCCCGGGCGGCATCGGCCACCGCCTGGATCTCGACCTCGGGTTCCTCGTGCGGCAGCTCGAAGTGGGCGATGAGGCCGGTGGCGGCGCCGTCCCGCGCCAGCATGATGCCGGTGATGCGGTCGTCGGCCAGCGCGTCGGCGCGGATGCGCGCGCGCTCGTCGTCGTCGAGCGGTCGGTCCGGAATCAGCGGCTCGACCACCAGCTCGCCCTCGCGGCCGCGTGCGGGGTAGTACTCGGTGATCGACGACACGCCCTTGCTGTACGGCAGTCGCAGCACCTCGCCGGAGAGCCAGCGCACTGCCTCCAGCGCGTGCGCGTCGAACACGTCGCCCGAGTCGGGTGCGATGGTGATGACCAGCGTCTCGGCGCGCGCGAAGTTCTCCTCGATGAACTCGAGCTGGGCGAGATCCGGGTTGTCCTCGGAGAAGAATGCGCGGTAGTCGGTGGTGAACGACAGGTGCTGGACACCCGCGGCGGCCAGGCCGGCCAGCGCCACGGCGACGATCGCCGCGGCACCGCGCCACGCCACCAGGCGCTCGCGGGCGGCGACGAGCATCAGCGGCGGCGCGACAGCGCCGCGACGTCGAAGTCGCGCTCGCTCAGGCCGGTGTCGAGGGCGATGCCGGACCAGCGCAGCTCGGAGGCTGCACCGGTGCGCTGGTTCTCCATGCGCAGGAACTGCGCGCGCCGGTAGGTGCCGCCGTCGGCACCCTCGAAGGTCTCGTATTCCCCGACCGTGAGCACGCGGGTGATGTCGCCGCGGGCGTCGTGGTATTCGACCCTGCGCAGCTGCAGATGCTCGGTATCGAGCCAGGCGTGCTGGTAGCCGGGCCGGTCGTCCTCCACCGGTTCGCGCCGCAGGACGTGACAGCGCATGCCGTCGACGGTCTCGTCGCGGAGGTGCGCAAAGCGGTAGCGCGATGGTGGCTGGGCCGCGAAATCATCGAAGCTGAACTCGCTGCCCATGAAGGAGCCGCTGCGGTTCTCGCTGCTGATGCGGCGCGTGCGCGATGCGGCCGGCAGATAGAGCCACTGCTGCACGTCGCCGTCGTCGCCGGTGTGCGTGAGCAGTGCGGTGCCGGCGACATCGCGGGGCGCCTCGACCCGTGTCAGCGCACGGCTGGCCTCCCCCGGCATCTCGAGCAGGCGGATGCGCATGTCGCGGGTCGCCTGCTGGCCGCTGCCGGTGATGATGGTCATCTCGACGTCGGCCTTCAGGTCGCCATAGCCTTCGCCGCGCTCCCAGGCGCGCTCGGCGATGGCGCGTCCCTTCGCGGCCGCGTCGGTTTCGGCGGCGGCGTCGTCGGCCCCCGCCGGGCCGGCGAGCAGGAGGGCGGCGGCCGTCCACAAGGCGCGGCGCGCGATGCAACAGTGCCGGATGCGGTCGATCATGCGGCTCCTCGCTGGTTGTCGTTCTGGATCCGTCGCTGCCGCCGCCTGTCAGGGCGCCGCACCCGAGCGCGCACGGGCGCCCATGATCAGCGTGCGGAACAGGTCCATGATGGCACGTTCCATCTGGCTCGCCGAGAGGCCGGTGTCGCCGCTGAGCCATTCCACGATGAGCTCGTTGGTGGCGCCGACCAGCGCCACTGCCGCCAGGTGGAACTGGCGGCGGGGCAGGACGCCGCGCTCGGCGAGCTGCTCGGCGGCGCCCGCGATGAGCGAGACGAAGTGCCCGATGGCGTCGCGCCGCCGGCGTTCCATGTCGGGCGATACGCCGACCGTCTCGATGAACGCGAGTCGCGCGCGCGCCGGATCGGCCAGCGCAAAGCGCACGAAGGCGGCGACCGCACCGAGGGCGCGCTCCATCGGATCGCCGTCGCCCGACGAGAGCGCCTCGCCCACGATCCGCCGGGTGTCGTCTGTGAAGCGTTCGAACAGGGCCTGAAGCAGCGCTTCGCGCGAACCGAAGTGCTCGTAGAAGTGCCGCGTGGACACGCGCGCGTCGCTGCACACGCGCTCGATGGTCAGTCCCGCGTAGCCGCGTCGGCCGATGCGGGCGAGCGCGGCGTCGAGCAGCCGCTGGCGCCGCTCGGCGCGCAGCTCGTCGGTGCTCCGGCCGCGGTAGCGCCGGCCGCCCTGGGGGCGCGCGCTACCGGTCATGGCACCCGTTCATCGCTATCTGGAAAGTCATGTTTCCGGATATTGACCGACTCCGGCGGCTGTGACAATATCCGGAAACATGTCTTTCCTGAAAGAAGTCTTTCCGCTTTCCTTGGGCGCTCCGGGCGCATGGCATGATGCGGCCGCGTGCCGCCGGGTCCGGCAGCCGTGGCGCGCCGATCGCCAAGCTGCCGCGTGAGATCGGAGGACAAGAGCATGGTCAGGGAACGCGTCGGCATCATGGACATCGTGCGCGGGTATCTGAGCCGTGGTGCGCCGCGGACCGCCACCGCGGTGAAGGGCCTGGTGTCGCTGGCGCGGGCATCGCGCGATGCCCACGATTCGATCGGCCTGCGCGTGCAGCGCATCGCCGAGCGCCATCCCGAGCGCGTGGCGGTGCGGGATGCCCGCCGCGGACTCAGCTATTTCGCGCTCAACCAGCTGGCCAACCGCTGGGCGCACTGGCTGCAGCAGCAGGGTGTCGGCCCGGGCGATGGGGTGGCGCTGCTCATGGAGAACCGCGTCGAGATGCTGGCCGCGGTGACGGCCACCGTGAAGATCGGCGCGGTCGCCGGTCTGCTGAACCACAACCAGCGCGGCGAGGTGCTGGCGCACAGTATCCGGCTGGTGAAGCCGCGGGCGCTCATCGTCGGAGCCGAGTGCGCCGAGGCCGTCGACAGCATCACCCTGGGCGAGGTGGCCGCCGATGCCCCGGTCGCCTGGCTTGCGGACGGCGATGCCGCCGAGGTGCCATCCGGCGCGGTCGATCTGGAGGCCGACAGCGCGACCCTGTCGGCGGCGGATCCGGAGGCCACCGCGCGTGTCCAGGCAGCCAATCCGGCCTTCTACATCTTCACCTCGGGCACCACCGGCATGCCGAAGGCGGCGGTGATGTCGCACAACCGATGGCTGCGTGCCGCTGCCGGCGTCGGACTGGCGTCGCTGCGCATGCGCGCCGACGATGTCTTCTTCTGCCCGCTGCCGCTCTACCACAACAATGCGCTGACGCTGGCCTGGGGCGCGGTGCTGGCCGCGGGGGCGGAGCTCTACATCGCTCGCCGCTTCTCGGCGTCGCGCTTCTGGGACGAGCTGCGCGCCGCCGATGCCACCGTGTTCTGCTACATCGGCGAGCTGTGCCGCTACCTGCTGCAGCAGCCCGAGCGCGAGAACGATGCCCGTCACCGGGTGCGCGCGTGCGTCGGCAACGGTCTGCGCCCCGAGCTCTGGGATGCGTTCCAGAAGCGTTTCGCCATCCCGCACATCAACGAATTCTACGGCGCCAGCGAAGGCAATCTGGTCTTCACCAACTCCTTCAACGTCGCGGGTTCGTGCGGGTTCTGCCCGCTGAGCTACGCCGTCGTGGCCTTCGATCACGACGCCGAAGCGCCGGAGCGCGATGCGCGCGGCCGCATGCGCAAGGTCGAGCGCGGCGAGGTCGGTCTGCTCATCGCCGAGGTCAGCGACCGCGCGCCCTTCGACGGCTACACAGATCCGGAGGCGAGCGAGAAGAAGCTGCTGCGCGATGTCTTCGCCGAGGGCGACTGCTGGTTCAACACCGGCGATCTGGTGCGTGATATCGGCATGCGCCACATCCAGTTCATCGACCGGGTCGGCGACACCTTCCGCTGGAAGGGCGAGAACGTCGCTACCACCGAGGTCGAGCGCGCCGTCGATGCGCTGCCCGCGATCGACGAGTCCATCGTCTACGGCGTCGAGGTCCCCGGCTACGACGGCCGCGCCGGCATGGCCGGCGTGCTGCTGCACGAAGGTGAGCGCTTCGACGGCGCAGCCGTGGCGCGGCACCTCTGCGACACGCTGCCCGCCTATGCGGTGCCGGTTTTCATTCGCGTGATGGCGCGCGTCGAGACCACCGGGACCTTCAAGCACCGCAAGGTCGACCTCAAGAAGGCCGGCTTCGACCCTGCCGCCTGCGACGGCGACGCGGTTCATGTACTCCGGGACCGGGACGCCGGCTACACGCCGATCACCGACGACGACCTGCAGGCCATCCGGGATGGCCGCATGCGGCTCTGATCCTTTCGACCAACCCCGCCACCTGTCCACTGCCATGTCCGAACGAAGCAGCAAGCTCGATCCCATCGGCCTCGGCGTGCGTGCCCTGACGCGCTTCGCCGGGCATCCGCTGACCGCCCGACTGGGCCTGCACCGACCCGCCTCGGCGGTCATCAAGTCGGGTGCCCGCGTCGGCTTCACTGCCGCCGCCGGTGCCGGACGCCAGTTCAAGGCCCTCTCGCAGCTCACCCGGCCGAGCCGAGGCGAGCGGCCGACGGGCAGCGGGCTCTTCGATCTGACGCCGAGCGACGAGCAGCAGATGATCGTCGAGACCATGGAGCAGGTCGCGGCGGAGCTGCTGCGTCCCAATGCCGAGCAGGCCGAGGCCGACGGTGCGCCGTCGGCCGAGCTGATCGCCCAGGCCAACGAGCTGGGCGTGCTCCAGATGGCGATTCCGGAAGGGCTCGGCGGCGCCATGGCCGAGCGCAGTCCGGTGACCGGCGCGCTGATCGCCGAGTCGCTGGCGCACGGCGACATGGGGCTGGCAGTGTCGCTGCTGGCGACGCCGTCGGTGGCGCTGCTGCTCGCCGATCACGGCAACGCCGCGCAGCAGGACGCGTTCCTGACGCCGATGACCGGCGAGGACCCGCCGACCGCCAGCTTCGCGGTGACCGAGGCGAGGGCGCTGTTCTCGCCCTATGACCTCGGTGCGCGGGTGACGGTGCGCGACGGCGCGCTGGTGCTCGACGGCGAAAAGGCGCTGGTGGTCAACGGCGGCAGCAGCGACTTCTTCGTGGTCGCCGCCCGTTCGCCGGAGGGGGCGCCCGGCCTCTATATCGTCGAGCGTGCAGCCGAAGGCGTGACGGTCGAGGCCGAGCCGGCCATGGGCCTGCGCGCGGCCGGCCTGAGTCGCGTGCGCTTCGACCATGTGGCGCTGCGCGACGATGCCGCCTTCGAGCTGGATGCGGGCGCCTACGACCGCATCATCGCGTCGTCGCGCGCCGCGTGGTGCGCACTCGCCGTCGGCACCGCCACCGCGGTGCGCGACTACGTGATCCCCTACGCCAACGAGCGCACCGCCTTCGGCGAGCCGATCAGCCATCGCCAGTCGGTGGCCTTCATGATTGCCAACATCGGCATCGAGCGCGACGGCCTGCACCTCGCGGTGCTGCGCGCGGCCAGCCGGATGGAGCAGAGCGAGGACGCGCTGCGCGAGGTTCAGCTGGCGCGCACGCTGGCCGCCCGCCACGCCATGCAGATCGGTTCCGACGGCGTGCAGATCTTCGGGGGGCACGGCTTCGTCAAGGAGTATCCGGTGGAACGCTGGTACCGCGACCTGCGCGCAACGGCGCTGATGGAAGGCGCCGTCCTGCTGTGATTGCCCGATTCCCCGATTCCCGAGAGGCTCTCCGATGATCCATCTTGAAACCCCGAAGCGGCTGAAGCCGCTGATCCACCAGGCCCACGAGATCGGCGCCGGCATGTTCCGCCCGATCTCGCGCAAGTACGATCGACTTGAGCACACCGCGCCGGTGGAGCTGGAGATGCTGGGCTCGCTGATGGACGGCATGAACGCCGTCGGCGGCCAGGGCGCCGGTGCCGGCAAGCTCAAGCAGGATGCCGGCGGCGATGACGCGGGCGTCCGCAACGGCGCCAACATGGCGGCCGTGCTCGGCATGATCGAGCTGTGCTGGGGCGATGTCGGCTTGGCGCTGTCGATCCCGCGCCAGGGTCTGGGCAATGCCGCCATCGCCGCGGTGGCCAACGAGGAGCAGCTCGAGCGCTTCAATGGGCGCTGGGTGGCAATGGCCATCACCGAGCCGCACGCCGGCTCCGATTCGGCCGCCATCCGTGCGACGGCCGAGCGCGACGGCGACGACTACGTGCTCAACGGCGAGAAGATCTACGTCACCGCCGGCGAGCGCGCCGATGCGCTGGTGGTCTGGGCATCGCTCGACCGCTCCGTCGGCCGCGCCGCGATGAAGGCCTTCCTGGTCGAGAAGGACCGTCCCGGCCTGACCCTCGACCGGCTCGAGCACAAGCTCGGCATCCGCGCATCGGACACCGCCGCCTTCCGGCTGGAGAACTGCCGCGTGCCCGCCGGGAATCTGCTCGGCTCGCCCGAGATCGATACCAGCAAGGGCTTCGCCGGGGTCATGCAGACCTTCGACAACACCCGCCCGATCGTCGCCGCAATGGCCGTCGGCCTGGCGCGCGCGGCCATCGAGGAGACCCGGCGCATCCTCGGCGAGGCCGGCGTCAAGCTCGACTACCGCCGGCCGCGCACGCACGGCCACGCCGCCGCCGCAAGGCTGATGGAATGCGAGGCCGATTACGAGGCCGCGCGCCTGCTCACCCTGCGCGCAGCCTGGATGGCCGACAACGGCCAGCCCAATGCCCTCGAGGCCTCGATGTGCAAGGCCAAGGCCGGGCGCACCGCGGTCGATACCGCGCTCGCCTGCGTCGAGCTCTGCGGTGCTGCCGGCTATGGCGAGACCGAGCTGGTCGAGAAGTGGGCACGCGACGCCAAGATCCTCGACATCTTCGAGGGCACGCAGCAGATCCAGCTGCTGATCGTGGCGCGCCGACTGCTCGGGAAGTCCTCGGCGGAACTCAAGTAGGGACGCCGTGGCCTACCGCCCGGGCGCGCCGTTGCCATGCCCGCGTGCCACTCCCGCGATCGCGCACCGGCTGTCTTACGGGGCGGGGTCCGGGTATGCTAGGTTCCATACGCCAACGTATTGACGCGCTGCGGCACCCGGACGGGTGGCGGGGCGCGCGAGATCATTCCTTTCGGGAGAACTTCGTCATGACCGACCGCCTTCTCAAGCTGGCGCAGCAGCCCGCTGCCCGCAAGCTGCTGCAGAACATCGGCCTTCCCGCGCCGGTGATGCTCAAGCGCGCCACCGGCGCGTATGCCGCCAAGCCGCTGGAGGGCGCCACGGCGCTGAGCGGCGCGGCCGGCAAGGGGGCCGCTATCGGCCGCATCGACAAGGTTCTCTCCGGCACCGGTGCCGAGACGGTGAAGTCCGTCGACGCACTCGGCGAGGGCGACAAGCTCGATGTCGTGGTCTTCGATGCCACCGCGGTGACCACCGCCGGCGACCTGCGTGCCGTCTACGACTTCTTCCATCCGATCATGGGCCGCATCGGCAAGAATGCACGCGTGGTTGTCGTGACCGGGCTGCCCGAGGCCGGGAAGGATTCCGCGCAGTCGGCGGCCTTCCGCGCCATGGAGGGCTTCACGCGCTCGGTGGCCAAGGAGATCGGCAAGCGCGGCGCCACGGCCAACCTGTTCTACGTCGAGAAGGGGGCCGAGGATCGCCTGGAGATGCCGCTGCGCTTCTTCCTGACCGGCCATTCCGCCTATGTCGACGGCCAGCCGGTACGCGTCACCAAGACCGCCGCCGCGCCGGAGGCACTGCCCATGACCGCCACGCTCAGCGGCAAGGTGGCGCTGGTCACCGGCGCGGCGCGCGGCATCGGTGCTGCCACGGCGCAGCGATTGGCAGCGGAGGGCGCGCAGGTCATCGGTCTCGACATTCCGCAGGACGAGGCGGCGCTGAACGAGACCATGGCGGCCATCAACGGCATCGGATTCCCGGCCGACGTGACCGACGACGCCACGCCCAAGAAGATCGCGGACTTCGTCATCGAGCAGTTCGGCGGCGTCGACATCGTCGTGCACAACGCCGGCGTGACCCGCGACAAGACGCTGGCCAAGATGCCCGAGCACTACTGGGACATGGTGCTGGGCATCAATCTGGACGCGATCCTCAAGATCGATGCCGCGCTGCAGGCCGCCGATGCGGTGCGAGACGGCGGTCGCGTGATCTGCCTGGCCTCGATCGGCGGCATCGCCGGCAACATCGGCCAGACCAACTACGGCGCGACCAAGTCCGCGCTCATCGGTTACGTCGCTGCCGAGGGGCCGAAGCACGGCGCCAAGGGCATCACGGTCAACGCGGTGGCGCCGGGCTTCATCGAGACGCGCATGACCGCGGCGATGCCGTTCGCCATCCGCGAGGCGGGGCGGCGCATGAATTCGATGTCCCAGGGCGGTACGCCCGAGGATGTCGCCGAGCTGATCTGCTTCCTGTCGACACCGGGTGCCTACGGCGTCACCGGGAATACCATCCGCGTCTGCGGGCAGTCGCTGATCGGCGCCTGATTCCGCGGGTTCCGCCCCCGGTGCGCGCGAGGCGCGCGCCGGGACCGGGCCGATCATCATCCGTCGTGTGCAGGGGAGCCGCATGAGCCAACGCGTAAGAACCGATATCGAGGGCGACATCGCCCGCGTCACGCTGACCCGCGCCAAGGCGCACAACGGCGTCGATCAGGCCATGATGGACGGCGTCATCGCCGCCGCCGAGTCGCTGGCCGACGAGAAGAGCGTGCGCGCGGTCATCCTGTCCGGCGAGGGTCCGAGCTTCTGCGCGGGCATCGACGTCAAGGCCTTCTTCGGCAAGGGCATGAGCCTGGATCTCGCCAAGCTCTACGCGCGCCTGTATTCGCCGATGCGCAACAAGTTCCAGCAGTTCAGCCTGGCCTGGCGCGATCTGCCGATTCCGGTGATCGCGGCGGTGCACGGCAACTGCTTCGGCGCGGGCATCCAGCTCGCGCTGGGGGCCGACTTCCGCATCGTGCGGCCGGACGCCCAGCTGTCGGTCATGGAGGCGAAGTGGGGCCTGGTGCCGGACATGGGCGGTGCCGTGCTGCTGCGCGAGCTGGTGAGCGCCGATATCGCCCGTCTGCTGACCTATACCGGTCGCGTGGTCAGCGGTGAGGAGGCCCGGTCGCTGGGGCTCGCGACGCAGGTCGCCGACGACCCGGTCGCGGCCGCCGAGACGCTGGCGCGCGAGATCGCAGCGCGCTCGCCCGACGCGGTTGCAGCCGGCAAGCTGCTGCTCAACGAGGCCTGGCACGACACCGAGTCGGGTGCGCTGGCCGCCGAGCGACGCCGCCAGCGCCAGCTCATGGGGCGCGCCAATCAGCGCGTTTCGGTGGCGCGCAACACCGGCAAGCCGGATACGCCGTACAAGCCGCGTCGGATCACCGGCTGAGACGCGCCGTGTCCGACGTCTATCCGCACCTGCTCTCGCCCCTCGATCTGGGGCACACGACGCTGCGCAACCGCGTGCTCATGGGCTCGATGCACATCGGGCTCGAGGACCGGGCACGCGATGCCGACAAGCTGGCCGCGTATTTCGGCGCCCGTGCCAGGGGCGGTGTCGCGCTGGCAGTCACGGGCGGATACGCCCCGAATCGGGAGGGCTGGCTCTATCCCTTCGCCGCCAAGCTCGCCACACGCGGCGAGCAGGCGCCGCACCGCAAGGTGACCGAGGCGGTACACGCCGAGGGCGGCAAGATCGCGCTGCAGATCCTGCATGCCGGTCGCTACAGCTATCACCCGCTGTCGGTGTCGGCCTCGGCCGTGAAGTCGCCGATCAATCCGTTCAAGCCGCGCGCGATGAGCGATCGGCGCATCCGCCAGACCATCGCCGACTACGCGCGCTGCGCGCAGCTGGCGCGCGAGGCCGGTTACGACGGTGTCGAGATCATGGGCTCGGAGGGGTATCTGATCAACCAGTTCACCTGTCCGCGCGTGAACCGGCGCGACGACGAGTGGGGCGGCGGCATCGAGAACCGCTCGCGCTTCCCGATCGAGATCGTGCGGGCGGTGCGCGAGGCCTGCGGACCGGACTTCATCATCATCTACCGGCTGTCGATGATCGATCTGGTGGAGGGCGGCAACACCTGGGACGAGGTGCTGTTCCAGGCCAGGGCCATCGAGGCGGCCGGTGCCAGCATGATCAACACCGGCATCGGCTGGCACGAAGCGCGCGTGCCCACCATCGTCACCAGCGTGCCGCGCGCGGCCTTCGCCTTTGCCACCGAACGTCTGCGACCGGAGGTGGGCGTTCCGGTGATCGCGGTCAACCGCATCAATACGCCCGAGGTGGCGGAGGACCTGCTCGCCCGCGGCGCCTGCGACATGGTGTCGCTGGCGCGGCCGCTGCTGGCCGACCCCGACTTCGTCAGCAAGTCCGCCGAGGGGCGCCCGGAGCGCATCAATACCTGCATCGCCTGCAATCAGGCCTGCCTCGATCACACCTTCCAGCTCAAGCGTGCGTCGTGCCTGGTGAACCCGTACGCGGCTTACGAGACCGAGCTCGTGCGGCATCCGGCCACCGAGAAGAAGCGGGTGGCGGTGGTGGGTGCCGGTCCGGCCGGGCTGGCGTGCGCGGTCGAGACCGCGGCACGCGGCCACGAGGTCACCCTCTTCGAGCGCGACTCGTCCATCGGCGGCCAGTTCCGGCTGGCCATGCGCATTCCCGGCAAGGAGGAATTCCGCGAGACCATGCGCTACTTCGCGCGGCGTCTGGAGGAAGAGGGAGTGACGCTGCGCCTGGGGCACGAGGTCGGTATCGAGACGCTCACCGGATTCGACGAGGTGGTCCTGGCCACCGGCGTGCGGCCGCGGCAGCCCGCCATCAAGGGCATCGACCACCCCAGCGTCATGCCGTATCACGAGGCCATCCTGGATCCGTCGCGCGTGGGTGGCCGCGTGGCGCTGATCGGTGCCGGCGGTATCGGCTTCGACGTTGCCGAGCTGCTGTCCAGCGCGGAATCGACCGCGTTGGACGCGCAGGCCTGGTACGCGGAGTGGGGGGTCGACCCCGAGGTCCGCGAGCGTGGCGGACTCGCCGTCAAGCACAGCCCCGAGTCCCCGCGCGAGATCTGGCTGCTGCAGCGCAAGGCCGCGGCGCTCGGCAAGGGGCTCGGCAAGACCAGTGGCTGGGTGCACCGAGCCAGCCTGCGCGACCGCGGCGTCAACATGCTGGGCGGCGTGCACTACGAGAGCATCGATGACGACGGCCTGCACATCACCGTCGGTGACGAGCCGCGCACCCTGGTGGTCGACAGCATCGTGGTATGTGCCGGTCAGATATCGGAGCGCGGGCTCGCCGACGAACTCGCGGCGCGGCACGTGCCGACCCACATCATCGGCGGAGCCGACGAGGCCGCAGAGCTAGACGCCAAGCGCGCCATCCGCCAGGCCACCGAGGTCGCACTGGGGATCGGCGGATGAGCCGCCTGCAGGAACGCATCTCCGTGACGGCGCTGTGGGCGCGTCTCGCCCCGCTGCCCGGCGGCAGGGCACTGTTCACGCGCGCCTTCCAGCTGGCCGCGCCGTACAGCGGGACCATCCCGGTGCGGGTGACGGATCTCGCACCCGGACGCGCCACTGCCGACATGCGGGATACCCGCGCGGTGCGCAATCACATCGGTACCGTGCACGCCATCGCGCTGTGCAATCTGGCCGAGACGGTGATGGGGCTGGTGGCCGAGGCCACCATCCCGAAGACCCATCGCTGGATTCCCAAGGCCATGCAGGTCGAGTATCGCGCCAGGGCGCGCGGTACGCTGTCGGCCGAGGCGCGGCTGGCGACCGATGGAACGCTGCCCGACGGCGGTGCGCTCGCGGTCGCGATCGACGTGCACGACCGTGGCGGTGCGCTCGTCTTCCGCGCCAACATCGATATCTGGGTCACGCGCCGTTCAAGCTGATCGGGCACGCTCGCATCACATCCGGAGGAATACCGCAGTCATGACGCATACGATCGAATTCCAGCAGTTGCCCTCGGCCTGGCTCGGCTTCCTGCGCGCCGCGACGGCGCGTGGGAATGGGCTGCGCTCGGGTGAGTCGATTCCGCGCATCGTCGCGCGCTGCCGCGGCGTCGTCGCCGACGCCACCGCACTGCGCAAGTACCGCAGCCTCTGCGGCTTCCGCATCGACGGCAAGCTTCCTCCGAGCTATCCGCACGTGCTGGCTGCGCCGCTGCATCTGCAGCTGCTCACACACAAGGCCTTTCCGTTCAAGCTGCTCGGTGCCGTGCACGTGCGCAACGCGGTGACGCAGCATCGCGCCATCGCGGCCAACGAGGTTCTGGACATCGAGGTTTCGGTGGAAGGGCACCGCGATGTCGATGCGGGCATCGAGTTCGATCTGGTGACGCGCATCACCGACACCAGCGGGCAGGTGCCGTGGGAGTCCACCAGCACGAATCTGATCCGTCGTTCCTCCGGCGGCGGCAAGAAGAAGGGCGAGTGGACGCCGCCGGACTGGTCAGCCTATCGCCAGGTCGAGAGCTGGACGGTGCCGGAGGACATCGGCCGTCGCTACGGACTGGTAGCGGGTGACGTCAATCCGATCCACATGCACACCGTCGCGGCCAGGCCCTTCGGCTTCAAGCGCGCCATAGCCCACGGCATGTTCTCGTACGCGCGCTGCGCGGCCCGGCTCATGCCGACCGACGTCGAGGCGATGACGCTCACCGTATCCTTCAAGCGCCCCGTGTTCCTGCCGTCGCGCGTGGAGCTGCTGGCGCGCGAGGATGGCGACGGCCGCGAGTACCTGCTGACCAACGCCGCGCGTGATCAGGTCTATCTGGAAGGCCGGATCGACTTCGCCAAGGCGGGGACGACGAGTCCGTCCGCCGACGCGCCGGCCGCAGCGGTGAAGAAGACACCGGTCAGGAAGGCCGCCGCCAAGAAGGCAGCGGGCAAGAAGGCTGGCGCCAAGAAGGTCTCTGCCAAGAAGGCTTCCACGAAGAAGGCTTCAGCCAAGCAGGCAACCGCCAGGAAGGCCGCTGCGAAGAAGGCGACCGCGAAGAAGGCGGCGGTCAAGAAGTCGGCGGAGTAGGCCGCCTAGCAGCCTGCCGGGCCAGCCAGTGGCCCACGAAGGGCCAGACTTCGGCGCGGGCGGCGGTGCTGACCACCATGCCCGCGTGGTCGTAGTCCTCGCCCCAGCCACCGGCGCGGCCGAGCAGTTCGAAGCGCGCATCGGTGCCCGCCAGGCGGCGAGCGAAGCGCTCGCAGCCGCTCGGCGGGTCGACGCGGTCGCCGGCGCCCGCCATGGCCAGCTGAGGGGTCGGCAGGCCGGCGAGTCCGGCCAGCCACTCGCCGCCGCGTCTTGCGCTGGTGGTCCATTCGATGGCGTCGCGGACGGCCGCTGCCGGTTCGTCCTCCGGGCCGAGTCCGGCGATACGCGCCGGCAGGCGGCCGAGCAGCGTGACGATGGCACCGGTCAGCCATGCCCCCGGCGGATGCAGCGGTGCCTTGGCGACCTCGCACTGCGCCGCGAACAGGACCAGCCCGGCGCATTCCCGGGGTGGCAGTGAGCCTGCCAGCGCACGCGCCGCCAGCACGCCGCCGAAGGAATGCCCGACGATGAAGGCCGGCGCGTCGGACCGCTGCCGCACATGGGCCCAGGCTGAGGGAAGGTCATGGCGCTCGGCTTCGTTCAGGCCGAGGCGGGCTTCCGTGCGCCCGGCTGCGGCGCCCATGCCGCGGCGCTCCAGTATCCAGCAGCGCATTCCGGCATCTGCGAGATGGGCGGCGAGACCGATCCCCTTCCGGGACAGCCAGAATCCGCGCGCGGTGAACATGCCGGGAATCATCACGACCTCGGCGGTAGGCCGGCGGCGGGGCGCGACTTCGACCAGCACGCAGTGCCCACCGTCGGCGGCGGCGATGCGGTGGTCGACCGTCGACCGAGCGGGCACTTCCGACAGGGGCATGTGCGCATTGTAGGGTGGCCGGGCAGGAGATGATCCGGGCTCGATCCGCTCTCCACCCGATGGCATAATCGACAAAAGTCGCCAAATATCCGTTCGGTCGGCGATATCCGGACAACAGAAACTTCCCCAGGGAGACGAGCATGAATGCGAGAGCCGAAACCCGCGTCGACGCGTCCGTCGAACTCCTCGACGTGCTCATCATAGGCGGTGGATTCTCCGGACTCGGTGCTGCCGTCCAGGCGCGCATGCAGGGCTGCAAGCGCCTGCTGGTCCTGGAGCGCGGCGATGACTTCGGCGGTGTCTGGCGCGAGAACACGTATCCGGGCGCGGCCTGTGACGTGCCCTGGCACCTCTACTCGTTCTCGTTCTACAAGAAGGTAGGCTTCTCCCGGCGCTATCCGCATCAGCCCGAGATCCTGTCCTACATCCGCTCCTGCGCGAACCATTTCCAGCTCTATCGCGACGCCGAGTTCGGCGTCGAGGTGACGTCGGCCGAGTGGGACGAGGGCTCCGCGACCTGGACCGTGAGCGCCGCGGACGGGCGCACGTGGCGGACGCGCGCGCTGGTGTCGGGGGTCGGTCAGCTGTCACGGCCCAGCTGGCCGGAGGTCACGGGTCGCGATGAATTCGCGGGCGCGAGCTTCCATTCAGCGCTGTGGGACCACGACGTTCCCCTTGCCGGGAAACGGGTAGGGGTCATCGGTACCGGTGCCAGCGCCATTCAGTTCATTCCCCGGGTCGCCGAGGAGGCCGGCTCGCTGACGGTGTTCCAGCGCAGCGCGCCGTATCTGCTGCCGCGGCTCGACGGGCCCTACGGCGTGGCGAATCGATTGCTGTTCCGTTATCTGCCGGGGTATGACAAGCCCTTCCGCTTCGCGCTGTGGAAGTCGGGCGAGATCAGCACGGATGCCTTCGATCAGCCCGACAGTCGCGCCAACGGGATCTTCAGACGAGTGGCGCGCTGGCATCTCGAGCGCCAGGTGACCGATCCCGAGCTGCGCGAGAAGCTCACGCCGGACTATCCGGTCGGCTGCAAGCGCGTCCTGTTCTCGAGCGACTACTACCCCGCGATGCAGCGCGACAACGTGCATCTCGAGACCCAGGGCATCGACCACATCAATGCCGATGGCGTGCGTACGCGGGACGGCGTCCAGCACGATCTCGACGTGCTGATCTGGGGCACCGGCTTCAAGGCCACCGAGTTCCTGTCGCCGATCCGGATCACCGGGCGCGACGGGGTCGATCTCGACACGCAATGGGCGCAGGGTGCCGAGGCCTACCTGGGCATGACGGTGCCGGGCTTTCCCAATCTGTTCCTGATGTATGGCCCGAACACCAACCTGGGCGGCAACTCCATCATCTTCATGATCGAGTGCCAGATGCGCTATCTGGCCGATGCGCTCGATCTGCTGCGCGAGCACCGGTTGATGGCGGTCCGGCCCGAGGTCTACCGGGCGTACAACGACACGCTCCAGGAGCGGCTCTCGCACACCGTCTGGGCTGCCGGTTGCAGCAGCTGGTACCACAACGAGGCCGGGCGCATCACCAACAACTGGCCCGGGCGCACGGCGGAGTACCGGCGCATCACCAGCGCGCTCGAGCCCAGCGACTACGAACTGGCGTGATCCGCTGGCGGCGCTGATTCTAGGGCGGGACCGCGGCGGTAAGCCGTGTCGCCCTTCGGGTTCCGCTTGGCTCCGCGCCATCCGGCTGAAGCCGGATGGTCGAACCCGGGCATCAGTTATCGAGGATTCGAATCCCGTACCGATGGGGCAGCGTGTCGGTCGACGATGCCGCGAAGGGTCGAGGTGATTCTGGCGGAGGGAGAGGGATTCGAACCCTCGATACGGTGGTAACCGTATACACGCTTTCCAGGCGTGCTCCTTCGACCGCTCGGACACCCCTCCGTGAGCGCGGCATTATGCCAGCCCGAGGCGGGCAGGGTGAATCGCGCGGGCGGGGTTGCAAAATACTTCCCAGTCAGTAATGTTGATGTTCCGCGCCGGTAATCCGGGCGGTCATTCACCGATTCAGGGAGTCAAGCAATGTTCCGATTCATGGGGGCAGCAGGTGCACTTCTTCTGTCCGCCGTCGCATCCGCGGCAGCGCTGAACGTCAACACCGCGGACAGTGAGGCGTTGACGGCACTGGACGGCGTCGGTTCGGTCATCGCCGAGCGCATCGTCGCCGAGCGTGATGCCGGCGGCCCGTACGAGAGCGCGGAAGGGATGGCCGATCGCGTCGACGGGCTCGGGAGCACCTTCGTGGAGAGCAACGCCGAGGCGATGCGCTTCTCGACGGCGGCGGAGAACTGAGCAGCCGGAAACATCCGGGGCAACCGGGGTCCGGTTCCGTGACCGGGCCCCTTGTTCACCCTGCGTTCGGCTCCCGCTGCTAGGTTGCTGATTCCGCGATTATCGGCGGAAGGCATTCAACCTTCGGGAGTCATCATGAAACGCACCACCACGACCACGGCGCTGCTCGTCGGCATCATCGCACCGATGGCGGCAGGCGCCGCCGGCATCAACTACAACTATGCCGATCTGCGCTACGTCGATGCCGACGATGCGGGGCTCGACGGCGTTGCCGGCGAAGTATCCGGCCTGGTGGCCGACCAGCTATTCGTTCGCGGCGGCGTGTCGCTGCTGAGCGATGACGGGTTCGACGCCGATACCGTGAGCGGCGAGCTCGGCTATCGCCATCCGCTGTCCGGCGATGTCGAGCTTCAGGCGAGCGCGGGGCTCGTGCACGGCGAGATCGATACTCCGTTCGGCTCGGAGGACGATACCGGGTTCCTGTTGACCGGCGGTGCGCGCGCGATGCTGACGCCCGATATCGAACTCGAGACCACGCTGCTGTACCAGGATCTGTTCGATGACAGCGATCTCGATGCGCGCATCGGCGGTCTCTTCCACCTCAACCCGCGCTGGGCGCTCGGGGCGAGCTATCAGGTCGATGCGGAGCTGCTGGCGCTCGGCGGCCGCTTCAACTTCGGGCATCTGCGCTGATCGCGGCGCAGCGGGGCCGATGTCCGGGCTCCCCTGCGCGTCCCGGCATGTTTTCCTACAACGTCGCGGGGCGCGCGGGGCGCCGAACCTGCTAACTTTGCTGCCTCTCCCGCAACGGCTCGGACGGCATCGGATCACGGCATGGTCAGTGAAAGCACGCAGGCGGTCATCACCCATTACGAGCGCCGGCACGAGATCCGGGGCAACGTCTTCGGTCAGCAGCCCTACGCCAACTACGGCTACTGGACGCGCCCGGGCCTGACCATCGAGCAGGCTTCCGAAGCACTCACCGACCTGGTCGCGGCCTCGGCCGGACTGGGGCGGGATGATCACGTTCTCGATGTCGGATGCGGCTACGGCGCCGGCGCGGTGAAGTTCGTGCAGCGCTATGCAGTGGATCATGTCACCGGCATCGACGTCACACCGGTGCGCATTGCATCCGGTCATGACTACGTTGCCCAGCACGGGTTGAGCAGCAGCATCACGCTGCAGGAAGGGGACGCGACGAACATGGCCTTCGAGGCGGCGTCCTTCGACAAGCTGGTGTCGGTGGAGTGCGCCTTCCACTTCGACACGCGGGTCGACTTCCTCCGCGAGGCGGCACGCGTACTCAAGCCCGGCGGAACCCTCGCGCTTACCGACATCATTCCCCGCCGCGGCGCCAACCCGGACGACTATCTGCTGGGTGAGCGCACCACGCACAGCAATGTCTGCCTGGACATGCCGGTCAACGCCTACGATGCCGAGGTCTATGCCGGGCACCTGCGTGAAGCCGGCTTCGACCTGGTGCAGATCATCTCGATCCTGGAGTGGACGCGCATTCCCTTCGCCGACGCGCTGCAACGCGTGGCCGATGCCAGCGAGGGCGAACGCGCCGAAGCCATCACGCGCATGGTGATGCGCATCCGCCAGCTGGTGGAACTCGGCGAGGACTACGTGCTGGTGGTGGCGCGGCGCGCTCCCTGAGGACCTGCGCGGCGGTACGACGGCGACGGGCCCGGCCGGGCAGCGTCGGGCACGCGCTGCTATGGTGCCGCGTCGGCCGTGATGTCGGGCCGCGCAACCGGGAGGAGAGCCATCGTGACCGAACCACTGCAGCGCTTGCGCAACCAGCGCTTCCTGTTGGCGCAGCGGCCGCAGGGTGAGCCCGGACCGGATACATGGACATACGACGAAGTATCCGTGACCGCGCCGGGCGAAGGCGAGGTCCTGGTACGCAATGCCTATGTGTCGGTCGATCCGGCCATGCGCGGGTGGATGAACGCGGGCAAGTCCTACGTGCCGCCGGTCGGCATCGGCGACGTCATGCGCGCCTATGCGGGAGGCACGGTGGTGGCGTCACGCCATCCCGATTTCGCCGAGGGCGACACCGTCACCGGTGTGCTCGGCGTGCAGGCCTATGCGGTGGCTCCGGGCAGGGCGCTGCGTGCGGTCGATACCGCGATCGCGCCGCTTCCGGTCTACCTCGGCGTGCTCGGCATGACCGGCATGACGGCCTACTTCGGCATGCTCGATGTCGGGGAGCACCGCGAGGGTGACGTGGTGGTGGTCTCCGGTGCCGCGGGTGCGGTCGGCTCGGTCGCCGGTCAGATCGCCAAGATCAGGGGCAGCTTCGTGGTCGGCATCGCGGGCGGCCCGGAGAAGTGCCGCTACGTGGTCGACGATCTCGGTTTCGATGCCTGCATCGACTACAAGTCCGAGGACGTCCGGCAGCGGCTCGCCGCGCTTTGTCCGGGCGGCGTCGATCTGTACTTCGACAATGTCGGCGGAACGATACTCGACGATGTCCTCACCCAGCTCGCCCTGCATGCGCGCATCGTCATCTGCGGTGCCATCTCGCAGTACAACGCCGGCGCCGTGCACGGTCCCGTGAACTATCTGCAGCTGCTCGTCATGCGGGCGACCATGCGCGGCATGGTGATCATCGACTTCGCCGACCGATACGCCGAAGCGGCGCAGGCGATGGGGGCATGGCTGGCCGAGGGGCGTCTCCGGCACCACGAGGACATCGTGGACGGGATCGAGCAGTTCCCCGACGCGCTCATGCGCCTGTTCCGCGGGCAGAATGTCGGCAAGCTCCTGTTGCGACTGAATCCGGCGTGATGTAGCAGCCGGCCGCGGCCAACGCGCCTCAACCTTCGGATACCGCATGCGATCCCTCGCCAACGTCTTCTATCGCTTCTGCCTGGGCGCGCCCTGGCTGGTCGGGCTGCTGCTCGTCGCACTGCTCGCCGCCGCCGCCTGGCAGGCGCAGTACTTCAAGCTCGACGCCTCGGCCGATTCGCTGATCCTGGAAGGCGACGAGGACCTCGCCTACTACCGGGAGATCGCGGAACGGTACGGCACGCAGGATTTCCTGGTGGTGACGTACTCGCCGCGCGGCGAGCGCGGCCTGTTCGATGAGGCGACGCTGGCGCATCTCAAGCGCATGCGCGACGAGATCGCGGCACAGCCCTTCGTCGATTCCGTGCTCAGCATGCTCGATGTGCCGCTCATCGAAAGCCCGCCGATGACGCTGCGCGAGATCCAGGACGTGCAACGCACGCTGCTCGATCCCGGCACCGACATCGAGATGGCGAAGGCGGAATTCCGCACCAGTCCGTTCTACCGCAGCCTGGTGATGAATCCGGAGGCCACCACCACGGCGATGCTGGTGAACCTCAAGCCGGATGCGCGCGCGCAGTCGCTGCTCGACCGACGCGAGGCGCTGCGCCGCATGGAGCGCGAGGAGCCCGATGCCTTCGGCTCGGCGGAGGCGGCCGAGCTCGCGCGGGTGGAGGCTGCCTACGATCGGCGCAAGGCCGAGGTCCAGGGGCAGCTGCAGGACGACATCGCGAGCATGCGCGGACTGCTCGACGACTATCGCGACGAGGCCAGCATCTTCCTCGGTGGATTGCCCATGATCGCCGCGGACATGATCGATTTCGTGCGCAACGACATCGCCACCTTCGGCGTGGGCGTGGCCCTGTTCATCCTGCTTCTGCTCGCGATCTCGTTCCGCCGCGTGCACTGGGTGGTGGTGCCATCGGTGATCTGTGCCGCCGCCGTGGTCGTCTCGGTCGGCTTCCTGGGGCTGGTGGACTGGCGCGTGACCGTGGTGTCGTCCAACTTCATCTCGCTGCTGCTGATTCTCAGTCTCTCGCTGACCATCCACCTGGTGGTGCGCTACCGCGAGCTGCATGCGGAAGCGCCACAGAGCGCGCAGCACGCCCTGATACGCGGCGCCGTGGACAGCAAGTTCCTGCCGTCCCTGTTCACGCTGCTCACCACGGCGGTTTCGTTCGCTTCGCTCGCGATCAGCGGCATCCGTCCGGTGATCGACTTCGGGCTGATGATGACCGTGGGCGTATGCGTCGCCTTCGTGCTCACGTTCGTGATCTTCCCGACGGCACTGGCGCCGATGCGGCCGCGCAAGCCGCAGGATGTCGGTGCCGCGAGCCACGACCTCACGGCACGGATCAACCGCCGCCTTGCGGCAATGAGCGAGCGCGCGCCGCGTGTGCTGCTGATAGTGGGCGTGGCGCTGGCCGGGCTCGCCGCCGCCGGCATCATGCGGCTCACGGTCGAGAATCGCTTCATCGACTATTTCCACGAGTCCACCGAGATCTACCAGGGACTGCTGGTGATCGATCGGGAGCTGGGTGGCACCACACCGATGGATGTCGTGCTCGATCCGCCCGAGTGGTTTCTGGAGGAGCAGGAAGCCTGGGAGGAAGAGGACCTGCCGGACCTGGGCGGCGGTGGACTGACCGCGGAGAGTTACTGGTACAACGCGCACAATCTGCGCCAGGTCGCGGAGGTCCACGATTACCTCGATGCGCAGCCCGAGACCGGCAAGGTGCTCTCGATGGCCACCACCGTGCGCATGCTGGCGATCCTCAACGGTGGGCAGTGGCCGGGTGACTTCGTGCTGGCGCTGATCCAGCGCATGGCGCCCGAGCAGATCAAGGAGACCCTGTTCGACCCGTACATGGCCGACGACGGCAATCAGGTCCGGTTCTCGGCTCGCGTCATCGACTCCGACCCCGATCTCCGCCGCGATGCCTTCCTCGAGCGCATCCGGACCGATCTGGTCGAGAAACTGGAACTCGAACCGCAGCAGGTCAACATCACCGGGATGATGGTGCTCTACAACAATGTCATGCAGAGCCTGTTCCGTTCGCAGGTGGTGACGCTGGGTGCCGTCTTCGCGGCCATCGCGCTGATGTTCCTGTTGATGTTCCGCTCGCTCCGCATGGCCGCCATCGGTGTGGCACCGACACTGTTCGCGGCGGTCGTCGTGCTCGGCACGCTCGGCTGGATGGCGATCCCGCTCGACATCATGACCATCACCATCGCCGCCATCACCATCGGCATCGGTGTCGACGACACCATCCACTACTGTTACCGGTTCCGCGAGGAGGTGCGCCGGTCGGGCTACGAGGGCGCCATAGCGCGCTCCCATCTCAGCGTAGGGCGCGCGATGTTCTACACCACGCTGGTGGTCACGCTCGGCTTCTCGGTCCTGGCGCTCTCCAATTTCGTGCCCACCATCTACTTCGGTCTGTTCACCGGACTGGCGATGGTGGTGGCGCTGGTGGCCAATCTGACGCTTCTGCCCGTGCTGCTCATGCGCCTGCGGCCCTTCTGAGCGTTGCGCTGGCATACCGTCGAGTATTTGGGGTAGTCTCGAAGCGGTTGAAGCGTCTCACGCCATTCAGCGAGGGGGCGGCGTCGCAGCGCCGTGCACACGAGAGGGAGTAAAGCCGATGTTTAAGCGTCTTTCGCGCGCCGCGTTCGCGGCTGCGCTGCTTGCGGGCGTGGTGCCCGCTACCATGGCCCAGGAGAACGTCTGCTCGCTGAGCGGCGGGACCTTCAACTGCACGGTGTCGTCTCAGGACGACCTCGAGGCGGCGCTGCTGGCCATCCAGAACAACGACAACGAAGCGGTCGAGGAGTACGTCGTCTCTTTCGCGCCGCCCGAGGATCGGGGCTTCATCCGTCTGACCGCGACCAACGACGGTGAAGACACGGCGATCCGTCTCACCGGCGATGCCAACCCGGTCTGCGCCGACGACGAGGCGGACAACGCCCGCGCCGGCGCCGCGCTCTGCGTGGACGCGCCCATCCGCTTTCGCGGCGCCAATCCCGAGACCGGCGGTCGGGTCATCCTGACCACGCGCCTCGTCACCGACGATCCCGACAGCGACTTCGGCGATGCCTTCCTCGCCGCGTTCGGCGACTTCTTCCCGTTCCTGCCCGAGCCGGACGGTCCGGTGCCGTGCTTCGAGGGCGTTCCGGCCGAGGCATCGCCGCGCATCTTCTCCTTCGAGCGCGAGGGTGATTTCATCCTCGAGAACCTCTTCCTTTGCGACGCCAACATCGTCGGCAGCGGTGCTGCCGTGCAGCTCAGCGCCGACAGTGCGGCGTTCCTCGACCTTGATCGCGTCTTCGCGCTCAACAATCACGCTGATGGCAGCGGCGGTGCGGTCTACATCGATGGCGCGCCGCACAGCGTGCGCGTCCGCAATTCCAGCTTCTCGGGCAACACGGCCGGCACCATCGGCGGCGGCCTGCACGTCGCCGCGGGTCGGGCGACCATCGTCGAGACCACCATCGGCGCCTATCGCGGACTCGGGCCGGGCATCGATCCGGAGGGCAATCTCGGTGGCAACCGCGCTGCCGAAGCCGGTGGCGGCATCGCGGTCTCCGACAGCGGTCCGGCCGATGCGGACGACGGGGCACCGCTGCTTCGCGGCGCGATCGACCTCGAGAACGTCTCGATCATCGACAACATCGTCAGTGGCGGCACCGTGCTCGGCGGCGCCGGCGTCGCGGTCAGCTATGCAGCCAAGTTCGGCGAGGATGCACCGGTGTACGGCCTGTCGTCGTCGATCAACAGCACCATCGCGCTCAACACCATCGAGGGCGCGGACGGTGATTCGGCCGTGCTCGTCCGGGTCGACAACGCGGCGGCCGCGATTCCGGCGGTGTTCCCCGGAACGCCGGATCGTCCGTTCGTCGCCAACATTGTGGCCGCCAACGAGCGCGTCGATGGCGATACCGTCACGCCGCTGACCGACCCGGCAGCGCTGCCCGGTGATGTCGGCTTCGAGGACAATCTCCTCACCGGCGAGCGAATCGATGTCTTCCAGGGCGGGCCGGCCCGCGGCATCACCTCGCGTGGCCCGGTACTGCCGAGCGTGCTGCCCATCGCCTACGATTCGCCCGCGCGCGATGCCGCACTGACGCCGATCGCGGTCCCGAACGACCAGCGCGGCGCGGACGCGCAGGGCGACGCCCGCGACATCGGCGCCTACGAGTTCGCCGGGTTCGGTGCCGTGCAGTTCGCGCCGGCGCTGGAGCGCGGCTTCACGGTGTTCGAGCCGCCCTTCGACCAGGACGCCGAGCCCGATGCGGCGGCGATCGATGCCGACATTGCGCTGTCGCGCGTCGGCAATACCGACACCGCCATCAGCGTGACCCTGCGCACGGTCGACGGCACGGTCAGCGGCGCCGACGGCGCCGGCTCGATCGAGTCCGGCTCGGCCACGCCGGATCAGGGGCTGATCCTTCGCGACTATGCTCCGCAGGAGACCGAGCTGACCTTCGCCGCCGGCGCGACCGAGGCCAGCGGCACCGTCACCGTGCGGCCCGACGAGCTGCTCGAGGCCGAGGAAACCGCCAAGCTGCTGGTCTCGCGCCCCACCATCCAGCGCGAGGTGCTGCCGGGCGAGACCCTGGCCATCGCCGATGCCGACCTCGACATCCGCGAGCCCATCGACATCTCCGATGGCGACGACCGCCCGGTCTCGCTGGTGGCGCAGCCCTGTCTGCCCACGACCGCGGCCGACAGTGCGGCCGACTGCCTCAGCGACCTGCTGATCATCCGCGACCGCGAGCTGGTGCGGCTGGTGTCGCAGAACGTATCGGTCAATCCGCCCGATCCCGGTGTCGAATCCCGTCTGGAGGGCGACACGCTGGTGCTGTCCAACGTGCCGCGCGGCAGCACGGTGACGGCGCCGCTGCGCCGCCTGGGGCCGGCCGATTTCGCCGGCTCGGTACGCTGTCGCACTGCGACGGCCGCCGGCAACGGCGACAACCCTGCCACGGCAGGTGAGGACTTCCTCGGCGTCGATCGGCGCGTGACCTTCCCGAGCGGGGAGGCACTGGCCCAGCGCGAATGCGCCGTCGATCTGATCGACAACCCCGAGATCTTCACCAACGAGGGCACGGCATTCGCCTTCGAGTTCGTCGAGCCCGCGGGCCGCAATCCCGATCTCGACGATCTCGACAGCAATCCCGGTCTGCAGGTCGGGACGCCCTCGCGGATCCGCATCGAGATCGCACCCAGCGATGCCGATCCGGCCATCACCACGCGTTACGAGTTCGCGCAGGGCAGCGACACGGTCTTCGTCGTCGACCAGGGCGATCCGCAGATCATCGTGCGTCGCCTGGGCATCGCGTTCGACGAGGACAGCAACTACAGCGTGACCGCGAGCATCTCGGGCGAGACCGACGTGCTCGGCGACACTTCGCCGCAGACCCTTACCTGGGGGCCGGACGACTTCGCCGACAAGTCGATCACGCTGCCGGTGACGCAGACCGCGTTCGAGGATGACCGTACCGTCATGATCGCGCTCAGCGATCCCCGTCCGGTCGGCATGTCGCAGATCGGCACGCCGGTCGAGATCGCCGTGACGCTTCGCGGCACGGTACCGGACGAGGTCGAACCCGCCAGCGTCGCGCTGGCCGATGCCACCGTCGAGGTTGCGGGGGACCGTGCCACGGCCGGCATTGAAGTGGTGCGCAGCGGCGATCCGTCCGGAACGCTATCGGTCGACTTCGCTACCGTCGACGGATCGGCCGAGGCCGGCGAGGATTACGAGGCGACGACCGGTACCGTGTCCTGGGCGGCCGGCGAGACCGGTACCAAGACGATCATCGTGCCGGTGGTGCCGGCCGATGGCTTCCGTCCGCAGCGTGACTTCGAGGTCGAGCTCTCGAACCTCTCCGGCACCGCGCTGGACGAGGGCGAGGTATCGCTGACGCCGCCGACCACGGCCACCGTGGTGCTGCAGGCGGCCGGTGTCCAGCCCGAAGTGGCAATGGCCGACGCGAGCATCTCGGTCGCGCCGGACCGCACCACGGCCACCATCGAGGTCGAGCGCAGCGGTGATCCGTCCGGCACGCTGATGGTCGACTTCGCGACCTTCAACGGCAGTGCCACCGCCGGCACGCACTACGAGGCCACCACCGGCACCGTGGAATGGGCCGACGGCGAGGGCGGTACCAAGGTCATCGAGGTACCGGTGCAGGCACTGGCCGGCGGCTTCCGTCCCGAGCGCGACTTCCGTGTCGATCTCTCCAACGTCCGCGGCACCGCGGTCAGCGAGGGCTTCCTGACGCTGGAGGAGCCGGACTCGACGACGGTGGTGCTCGAGCAGTTCGGTACGCCGGCGTATTCGGTCTCGCCGACGCAGACCACGCTGCAGGCGCCCTTCTTCGAGCAGACCGTGCTGGTTTCCATCAACGCGCGTCCCAGCGTTGCCACCACCTTCGCGATCAGTGCCGACAACGGCGTCACACCGTCGCCAGCCGCGCTGACCTTCCAGCCGGGCGGTTCCCTGACGCGGGAAGTCGTGATCAGCCTGCCGTCGATTCCCGACGAGAACGAGACGGCCACCGTGACCATCGATCCCCAATCCGGCGACGCGGCCTTCACCGCGCTCGCGGCCAGGACGGTGGCGGTGACCATCGACGTTTCCGGTCAGCAGCAGGACGACGGCGGCGGTGATTCGGGTGGTGCGCTGTCGCTGTGGATGATGCTGACGCTGCTGGGTGGCGGCATCGCAAGCCGTGTGCGTCGGGCGCGCGGCCGCGACTGATCCGCGGGCGTCAGCGTCCCGGTGATGCGAGGGGCGGCCGGCAACGGCCGCCCCTTTTTTCATGCCGTGCGCGCTCCGACAGCAGCTCAGCCGGCCGGTCCGCGCGCGCCCCGTCGCACCGATCCCTCGCGCAGGGCGTCAATGGCGCGCATCCCGGGGCTGTCCAGCACCGCCGGGTCGCGGATGAAGTCTGCCGCGAATGCCATGCCGTCGACGCCCCAGAACAGCTCCCCGTCGATGCGCAGGGTGGGTACGCCGAATACGCCGGCGGCAGCGGCCGATGCAGTCCCGTCGCGCAATGCCTGCTTGATGGCGGGGTCGGCGGTGCGTGCGGGGTCGATGCCGAGTGAATCGGCGAGCGCGCGATGCTGCTCCGGCGATTCCGGGTCGGCGCCGGTGGTCCAGATCGCGCGGTAGATGGTGCGTATGGCGTCGGGGTTGCAGTCCGCGGCCAGACACAGCCGAAGGTAGGGGAGCGGGTTGAAAGGGTGCACTGCCGGCGCGCGCAACGCGATGCCGTGCTGTTGCGCAAGCCACGTGCACCAGCGGAAGGTCCACTGGCGCTTGGGGGCAATCTCTGCCGGGCCCTTCTGCCCCCAGTGATCGAGCAGGGCCGCGAACAGCACCGGCCGGTACTGGATTCGCACGTCCGCGGGCAATGTATGCAGGCGCTCGAACGCGATATAGGCGAATGGGGATATGAAGTCGAAATACCAGTCGACCGTACGCATGCCGGGCTCCGGGAGTGAGGAATCCCGCATTCTGGCACCGGGGCGGTGCGTCCGCGTCCGGTCTCGATGCCGGGGCGAGCGGCATCGCCTGCGGTAGTATCGGGCCCGGATCCGCGTCGGCGGCGAAGCCGGCGCTGCGCGCAATCGGGGGATACGGGCATGACGCTGGGCACGGTACGTCGCATCCGCCATTCGGGCCTCAAGGCCAACGACCGCGTGGCAGCGTGGCTCGACAATGCCTTCGACTGGCTGTTCATGCGTGGCACGCTGGTGCAGTCGGGGCTCACCGGGTACGACACGCTCCTCGAGGGCGACCCGATGACGCTGCGCTACTACCCCCTGCCCGGTACGTCGCGCATCGAGCTCGCGGATGGCGGCAGCATGGCCGTGCGTCGCGAGCGCCACGCCGTGCCGCTTATCCTGATCCCGCCACTGGGTGTCACCGGCGAGACCTTCGATCTGCTGCCCCAGCGGAGCCTGGTGCGCTACATGGCTGCGCGCGGCTTTCATACCTACATGATCGACTGGGGCAGGCCGGAGCGCCGCCACGCGCATCTGTCGCTGCACGACTACGCGCTGGACATGCTCGACGACGCCGTGCGCGAGGTGCGCCGGCATTCCGGCGTGCGTCCGGTGACACTGATGGGCTGGTGCATGGGTGGGCTGCTGGCGCTGATGTACGCGGGTGCGCGCGGGGATCGCTACGTGCGCAACATCGTCACCGTCGCCAGCCCCATCGACATGCGCAGCGGCGGCCTCATGGCACTGGCATCCGCCGCCCTCAACACGCCGTCGCGTCTCATCCGCCGTTTCAGCTCGTTCCGGCTGCACAACCTCAACCCGGCACATCTGCAGACACCCGGATGGATGACGACGCTTGCCTTCAAGCTCACAGACCCGGTGCGCAGCGTGACCACCTACTGGGATCTGCTGACGCGACTGGCCGATCGCGACTACGTCGAGATCCACAGCACGATGTCCGACTATCTCGACCACATGCTGATGTATCCGGCCGGCGTGGCGCGCGATGTGCTGATCAAGCTCGTGGTCGACAACCGGCTGGCGCAGGGCATGATCGACCTCGACGGCAGCGAGAGCGCAATGTCCGAGATCCGCGCCAATCTCCTGGTCTACGCCGGCGAGGACGACCATCTCGTATCGCCGGCGACCGCGCAGCGCGTGCTCGACCTGGTCAGCAGCCGCGACAAGGCCTTCCGCGTCGCGCCCGGCGGGCACATGGGCGTGATGCTGGGGAGCGAGGCGCAGCAGGCGGTCTGGGAGGCCAGCGCGGCGTGGCTGGACACCCGCAGCGCGGTGACGCGCAGGCGGTCGCGCAGCGCGGAAGCCGAGCAATCGCGTCGTCGTGCGCGGGCGCGGCGACTGGCCGAGGACCCGACCGTCTAGCAGCCGGACAGCGGTCGACGTACCGGCCGTCCGCGAAGCGGCGCACAATGCCGGCATGAGGGTGGAGGATTTCCACAAGCCGCTGGTGCCCGCAACCTACGTGGTGATGTCGCTGGAACTCGCGGCCGAGCGCGGGGTGGCGCGGGACGTCATCCTGCGCGACATCGTGCTGCCCGAGCCGCTGCTCGCGCACAGCGAGGCGCGTGTATCACTGCTGACCTATGGGCGCATCGTCGCGCGCAGTCTGCGACTGACCGGGGATGCGGCGCTGGGTTTCGCATTCGGTCTGCGCAGCAGCCTGACGGCACACGGTCTGCTGGGTCTGGGCCTGATGTCGCAGGCCACCCTGCGGGATGCGCTGACCTTCGGCGCGCAGTATTTCGTGCCGTTGCGCTTCCCCGGTTTCGAGCTGGGCATACGGCCGCTGCGACACGAAGGCGGCGAGCGCTGGATCGGTCTGCAGGAGACGCTGCCCTACGGCCCGCTGCGGCAGTACGCCTTCGATGTGCTGGCGGTGGGCTTCACGCACGTACTGGAGCTGGCGCTGGGGCGCGACGAGTACACGCTCTGCCTGCAGCGCCCCGAGCCGGCCGATTTCGCGCGCTTCGCCGGTCAGCTGCCGACGATCCGTTTCGACAGCGAGGTCAACCGCATCCGCGTGCCGGCGGAAGCGCTGGAGCGCCCGCTGCCAGCGGCCAACGCGATGACCGCTCAGCTGGTGCGCCAGCAGTGCGATCATGACTTGGCGCTGCTGGGTTTTCGCGGCGACGAGCCGGCGCGGGTGCGGGCCCTGCTGTACGACAGCGGATCGGAAGGCTATCCGGGCGTCGAACAGGCTGCGGCGCGCCTTTTCATGTCCGTGCGCACACTGAAGCGCCGCCTGCATCAGCACGGCCTGAGCTACCGCGTGCTCGTGCAGGAAGCGCGCTTCCGGAAAAGTCAGCGGATGCTGCGCAATACCGACCTCAGCGTCGGCGAGATCGCGACGCGCCCTGGGCTACCGCAGCCCCGCGAACTTCACGCGGGCCTTCCGCAACTGGGCCGGCGTGTCGCCGGGCGCCTACCGCAAGGGTGACGGCGCGGACTGAGTGCTGGCTGATTGGCGCAAAGCGCTAGATTGGCCCGCAATGACAGCCACCTTGGCACGGCGGCCTATCACGCTGGGCGCGTTGCGCGCGCGACAATGCCGCAATCACTACACAGATCCGCGAGCAAGTGGACCGGAGGCAGACCGTGATCAGGCAGATGGCAGGCATCGTTGCCGCGGCGCTGGCGTTGACCGCGTGCAGCGGCGATTACAGTGGCGGGCCGGTGGAGGCCGACGACGGCGGCGGCAACGGCGGCAATGGTGCTGGCGACGGCGGTTCGGCGCGCTTCGCCTCCGTCGAGGACTTCTTCGCCGCGGAGGTCCAGCCGGGACTGGCCTTCTGTCGCAGCTGCCATGTGCCCGAAGGCGTTGCCGGCAGCGACCCGGATGCGGCGCGCTTCATGCTGTCGCGCGATCCGGAAGAAGACTACCAGCGCCTGCAGGCCGCGTGGCAGGCGCTGGGCGAGGGCGTGACGGAGAACCTGCTGCTGATCGAGCCGGTCGACCCGGCGGAGCCGCATTCCGGCGGCAAGCCCTGGCCGGAGGGCGGCGCGCGGTACGCCGCGATGCGCACGCTGCTGGCCTGCTGGGCCGGCAGGGGCGACTGCGAGGGACTGGCCGGCGGCAGTGATGACGGCGAGGCCCGGCCGCTGCTCGGCAATCCGGGAAAGCACTTCTTCGTCAACGAGCTCTGCGACGGCGCGCCGGACGACACGCCCATCGATTGGCGCGAGGATCCGCGGCGCCTGCTCACGCCCGACGGCGGGCTGATCGACAGCGAACAGTACGCCGTCCACTTCAACGATCCCTACGAGATCTGCAAGACCGAGACCCTCTTCGAGACCCAGGCGCGCCAGAACGAGCTGCGCCAGGCCGCCGGACAGGCGCCCATCTATTCGGCGCGCCCCGATCCGCAGACCTGCGGGGAATGGCGCGCGTCGGTGCAGCGCGGCCACGACTGGATCGCGGGATGGCCGAGCGATCAGCCGATGGGGACCGGCGAGGCGCACGGCGAGGGATTCTTCGGTAGCGGCATCAATGTGTCCGGTACATCCGCGGCGGCCTGGAACAATCTCTGGCGCGTGTGGGGCATGCCGGGGCGGCCCGAGAACTTCGACCAGCAGCTCTTCGAGCGCTACGGTCACAGCCCGCCGCCCGCCCACATCCACAATCCCTATCCGCTGCCGGGCGAGATGGATCAGCTCAGCGAGGACTTCGGCGGCAGCGGCACGCTGCCGCTGGGCTGGGCGCAGGGCCGCGATGCGGACGGGAATTACAACGGCACGCTCGGGCTCAACTGCTTTTCCTGCCACGCCGGCCAGATCGGCAGCGGCCAGGTGGCCGGGCGCGACGGCACCGGCAACAGCCGCAGCTACGGCGCCAACGCGCACGGCAGCTTCATGGGCCTGCCCAACACGAATACCGAGCTCGGGGTGTTGCTGGCCGATCTGATCAACGCCGGCGCTCGCGACATTCCCGGCGTGGGCGAGGCGATGGACGCGCTGCAGGTGCCGGCCTTCGGCTACATCCCGGTCGTCAACACCACACGCGGGACCAACGCCGCCGATACCGAGATCGAGGCGATCTTCCTGATCCGCGACTGGGACACCCTCGATTTCAACCGGATCTTCGTCTATCCCACCCACGCCAACACCGGGGATCAGGATCCGCCGGCCTGGTGGTGGCTATCCAACAAGACGCGCTATCTCTGGTTCGGCGGACATTCCACCGATTCGGTGCGCGGCAACATGTACTTTGGCAGCGTCAATGCACTCTCCGGCGACCAGGTCAAGGCCAACGAGGGCATCTTCGAGGATGTCCATCAGTGGACGCTGACCGTCGAGGCACCGGACTATCCGCACGGCTACTGCAGTGGTTCCGACGGCGAACCGACCGGAGGGGACGATCCCCGCTGCATCGATCGGCAGCTGGCGGAGCAGGGAGCGGTCCTCTTCCACGAGAAGGACCTCTGGGCCGAGGAAGCCAATGCCGACATCCCGCGCCCGAAGGGCAACGGCGCCTGCGCCGGCTGCCACGGCGCCTATTCGCCGCGCTATGTCCACGACGCGCGCTTCCTTCCCGATCCCGCGCTGGCCGGTACGGTGGGCTATACCGTGCCCCTCGGGACCATCGATACCGATCCCGCGCAGACCACGGGGTGGTCCCCGGTGATGCGCGAACACGTATCGACGATGTGGCACTCGTATCCGGATGCCGTCGACGGCTACGTGGTGCCCGAGGAGAAGAACCGGCTGCGCGAGACCCTGGATGACTACCTCATCCAGGGTGTCAGCGGCGCCGATCTGGCCGAGCAGCTCAATCAGCATCTGCAGGGGATGGGGGCACTCCAGCCGGTCGCGGACCTGGTGAGCAGCGTTCTTGTTCCGGTCGTTGGGGGCCTGGTGCCGGAGCTGCCCCTGGGAGAGATCGCGGGACGCGTGAAGGGAGCCTGCAGTTTCGAGGAGAAGACCGTGGGCTATGTCACGCCGCCGCTGCATGGCGTCTGGGCCAGCGCGCCCTATTTCCACAACGGCTCGGTGCCGGATGTCTGGGGCGTGCTCAAGCCCGAGGCCCGACCCGACATGTGGCGGCGCCAGCGGACCACCACCGATGTGCACTTCAACCAGTTCGAGACGCGCATCACCGACGGCGCCGCCGGGCGGAGCGGCTACGACTGGGAGCGGATGGGCTGGAAGCACGATGTGCTGTCATGCAGCGCCGGCAGCGGCATTCCCTACTACAGCTGCCAGCCGGACCGGGACCTGCCGCAGGAGATCCAGTGGCTGTACGACACAATTCTGGGCGGGCTGGTCTGGCCGACCTGGCTGGTGCCCCCACCCATCGGCGAGCAGGGGCTGGCCCAGCGCATGATCTACAACACGCAGATATACTCCAAGAAGAACCGCGGCCACGAATGGACGCAGGCCCTCACGGACAGCGAACGGCGGGCGCTGCTGGAATATCTGAAGACGCTGTGAAGGCCGTCGGTGTGTTGTCGCGGCCGCTGCCCCGGCGGTCGATCAGTCCAGGCGCAGCGTCGCGCGTTCCGATGCCGTTGCGTCCGAAGCATCGAGCACCTTCAGCTTGGCGGACGAGAAGGTGAACAGGGTCGTGGTCTCGCCTTCCCGTGCGATGGCCGAGCGCAGCGGCTCGTTGTAGCGCACCGGCGCGAAGGCACCGCAGCCGTCCGGGGGCAGTTCGTCGCGCTGCGGCGGGCAGCGGTCGCCACCGTCGGCCGGCACGTCCTTGTGGTCGATCCGGGCGTATTCATCGATGCCGTCGACGCCCTGTGTCGGGTCGATGCGGTAGGCCATGAAGCCGCTCAGCGCGCGTGTGCTGTCGGGCGCGCTGATCTGCGCCGGGATCGACAGCAGGCCGGAGCGTGCGTCATCGCCGTCCGCGAGGAAGGTGAAGGCCAGCGGCTCGTACTCGGCGAGGCTGTAGGCGTACTCGTTGGCCAGAAGCGCGGGGGTCTCGTCGGCCAGCGCGGTGGGCGCGGCGAGGTTGGTGACGTCGAACAGGCGCAGCTGGAAGCCGTTGCCGGTGCCGATGCCGCCGTCGCCGGCGGACCGTCCGATGGTCAGCAGATAGTCGGAGCCCAGCGGGTAGATGTAGCTGGAGAAGCCGGGGATGTCGAGCTGGCCGGCCAGGACGGGATTCGCCGGGCTCGAAAGGTCGAAGGCCACCAGGGGGTCGATCTGCTCGAAGGTCACGACATAGCCTCGGTCCCCGAGGAAGCGCGCCGAGCGGATGGTGTCGCGCGGCTTGTCGGGGAGGAAGTTGCGCAGCGCACCGACCTCGTCCATGGAGGCCACGTCGAGCACCATGAGGTTGTTGCGCTCGGTGCGCTCGCCGGCATCGTTGTAGCGGGTTTCGGTGGCCGCGACGCGCAGGTGGCCTTCGTGCTCGTCGAGCTGATAGGGGTCATCGATCCAGCCGTCGGCGAGGCCCACCGGGCCGGGCACGGCGCTGCCAGTGCCGATGGCGTATCGGTAGATCGCGGTCTGCTGCTGCTGGTCGCGGTCGAACCACCAGCCGCCGCTGGTCTGCAGCAGGTAGAGATTGTCGCGGCTGCCGTAGACCGTCCACGCATTGTTGATCGTGCCCAGTGTCGCGGGGCGGCCGCCATCGGTATCGATGCTGGTGATCATCAGCATGCCGAGGCGGGTATCGACATCGGCACGCTGGACCGACGTACAGGCGAGGGTCTGTCCGGGGGCGTCGCCCACGCGCTCTTCCGGCAGCAGATCCGCTATCGGCATGGCCTCGACCGCGGCCGTGATGCGGCCGCGTATCTCCCGTGCCAGGCGCTCCTGCTCGGCGGTGTCGCCGTTGCGCAGCGCCCGCGGATAGTCGCCGTAGACCAGATCCTGGAACGCGGCATCCTGCTGCAGCGCCGAGGGGTAGGGGAAGCCGAACTGCGTGACGAGGTGAATGCGGTCGTCGATGCGACGGCTGTCGACCAGCAGTCCGTCGTTGCGGTAACGGCCCACGGCCATCGGCGCCGCCGGATCACTGACGTCGAAGAAGCGCACCTCCGTTCCATCCGCGAAATTTGGTGGCGGCGCGATGACGGCATCGGCAGCGATACCGGTCACCGCCGGTGCGTCGAGATAGACGTAGCCGGCCTCGAACAGGATGGCCAGTCGGTCATTGGCAGCGTCCAGGTACATGCCGCGGACCCGGCGCTCGCTGTCGAGATCGATGCGGGCGCGCACGGCCGGACTCGCCGGATCGGCGGTATCGATCACCAGCAGCTCGCCACGGTCGCGGGAGACGAAGTAGATGTCGGTGCTGTCGGGGTCGGTCTCGATGAGATCGGCTTCGTCGACGCCGCTCACCTGCGTGTTGGTGTCCGTCACATCGCGCTGCGGCGGCGCACTGGGTTCGGGCGACGCCACCGGCGCGCCATCGGCGCCGCCGAGGTCGTCACCACCTTCGGCGATTGCCGGCCCGCATCCGAAGCATCCGTATCCGTACGCGTATCCGGTGAGGTACTCCTCGGCCAGCGCATCGGCAAAGTAGGTGCGGAACGCGTCGCAGCTCTCGAAGGCCTGCTGCGCAAGGCGGTTCTTCGGCGTGGCGAGCGGATCCGACCCCGGCGCTGCCGGCTCATCGCCTCCCGATGATCCGCACGCCGCCAGGGCCGCAGCGGCGAGCGGGAGGATGGATCGGCAGAGGCGCGAGCGAATCTGGGCGTGGGACATGACCTGTCTCCGAGGGTCGGTGTAGCGGCAGCCGCCAATGTATCCCGACCGTCGCGCCGGCGGAAGCACCCGGTTCGCGCGGCTGCGTTGCGCCGACAAGTGGTGGGCGAGGCGCCGATTGACGCCGTAAAATGACATATGTAGCTTTTACTCGAACCATTCGGGCCGGCACATCGACGCCGAGCCATGCAGAGGTGATTTCCCGAAATGCTCCGGTATCGTTTCAAGGGCGTCCTGCCGGGCGCGTTGATGATGTGCCTCGCCGCATGCAGCGGCGACTACAGCGGCGGTGCGGCATCGGGGGGCGGCAGCACCGGCGGCACCGGTGTACGCGCTGCCACCATGGAGGCGCTCTTCACCGACCAGATACAGCCGCGTCTGACCTTCTGTCGCTCGTGCCACGTGCCCGGGGCGGCGGCCGATGTCGAGGACGGTCGCGACTTCATGCTCGGCGACAACCCGGACGCGGATCTGGGTCATCTGCGGGCCAGCTGGGAGCGGCTGGGCGGCAACAACCCGACGTCGCGCATCCTGCTCATGGCCTCGGGCGGAGAGGCGCCGCATACCGGTGGCGCGCCGTGGCCGGAAGGCAGTTCCGCACACGACGCCATGGCAGTGCTGCTGGGCTGCTTCGGCGACCCGGACGGCTGCGAGGCGCTGCTCGCCGGTGCGCCCGATGATGCGCCCGAGGACGAACTGCCCCTGCTGGGCAGCCGGCGCGGCGGGCACGCCTGGTTCGATTACTGCGCCGGCCGGGACGACGCGGCCGCGCTTCCGGCCGATCCGCGATCGCTGGTCCGGCCCGGTGTCAACGAGGGGCGCGCCGTCTACTTCAACTCGTACTGGAAGCACTGCCACGCCGATCCCGAACTGGTCGGCGAGGATGCGCCGCCCGCGACCTGCGGGGAGCTTCGCGCGCAGACCGCGGCGGGGCGCACGCTGATCCTGGGCAACGGGGCCGTCGGCGCCGGCACCTTCTTCGCCGGAGACGATACCGACGGATTCCTCCAGATTGCGGCGCGCGACTACAACAATCTGTGGCGGCAGTGGGGCATGGCGTCGCGGCCGGCCAACTTCGATCAACTGGTGGCCGAACGCTACGGACTGGCGATGGGCGAAGCGTCCAATCCCTATCCGCTGCCCGGCGAGGATCCCGACGCCACCGACGGTGGCAGTGGCCAGCTGCCGACCGGCCTCACGCAGGTCCGCGAGCCGGACGGTACGTGGACCGGGAAGCTGGGCGTGACCTGTCACTCCTGTCATTCCGGCAGGATCGGCACCAGCGCCGACGGGGACGACCTCGGCGTGGTGTACGGCAACGGCAACAACTTGAGCGAATTCCCGCTGCTGTTCACGGACGCGATCCTGCGTCCCAAGCTCCCGGTCGTGGGCGCGCTGCTGCCGCTCACCGTCGGCAAGACCCGCGGAACCAACAATGCGCTCGCCCTGCAGATCATCACCCTGCTGACGCCGAACGACGAAGGGCTGCGCCGCGGCATGCTGCGGTTCTATCTCGCCTCCCCCAACGGCGGTTCGCTGGATACGCCGGCGTGGTGGAACGTGGGCAGTCGCGCCACCAAGTTCGTGGACGGATTCCTGCCCATGGGGGCGCTGCGCTCGAACATCGGCTTCTTCATCCCGATGATGGATGCCCCCGTACCCTTCGACTCGCGCAGCGCGACCGCGTGGGTGCGCGAGCACGCGCGCGAGGCGGATACCTACCTGATGTCGCTGAAGTCCCCCGCGTACCCGGGGGATGTCGATCCCGAGCTCGCTCGCCAGGGCGCGATCCTGTTCCACAGCAAGGATCTGTGGGCCGGGAACCTGGACAATCCCGCGCCGCCGCCTGCCGGTGGCAACGGTTCCTGCTCGAGCTGCCACGGCGCCTACTCGCCGCGCTACGTGAACGATCCCGCCTGGCTGGAAGCGCCGGAACTCGCTGGCGTGTCCAGCTACATCGTCGCGCAGGATGTCATCGGTACGAATCCGCAGCGCATGCTCAGCGACAACGAGGCCGCGGAGCAGTATGGCAAGCGCGACTTCTTCGCTTATCCCGAGACCGTGGGCACGGCCGAGGACTGCTCGACCCAGAACCGTGCCGAGCTGCGCGAGGGCCGACCGACCGGGTATCTGGCGCCACCGCTGCATGGTGTCTGGGCGTCGGCCCCGTACTTCCACAACGGTTCGGTGCCCGATGTCTGGGGCGTGCTCGATCCCGGGGCACGGCCGACCATCTGGCGTCGTCCATCCAGGCCGATGCCGCAGGGCCAGGAGCACGCCGATCAGGTCGTGATGGGTTACGACACGGATCTGCAGCGCGCCTACGACCATGACCGGCTCGGCTGGAAGCACGAGGTGCTGCAGTGCGGCGATGACGGGGCGACACCGGGCATCGATTGCGTGCGCCGCGGCGAGTCGATCCCGTCCGCGGTGCAGTCGCTGTCATCGCTGCTCTACAGCGTGAACCCCTTCCTGTGGTACGCGCCCTCCATTCCGGTCCTGACGCAGGCGCAGATCGAGCAGCGCAAGGTGTACAACACCAACGACTACAGCCAGAGCCATGACGGGCACGACTTCACGGTCGTGCTCACCGATCAGGAGCGACGCGCCATCATCGAGTACCTGAAGACGCTGTGATCCGGGGCTACCGCCCTGCCGGAAGGTCGCGGGGCGGCTCGCTCCGGCTGCGCCGGAAGGCGCTGGGGGAAATGCCCTTCCAGCGCTTGAAGGCATTGTGGAAGGCGGCGGGCTCGGTGTAGCCCAGGCGCTCGGCAATCTCCGCCAGGGTCATGTGCGTGGAGGTCAGCAGTTCCTCGGCGAGGGTCTGACGGACCTCGTTGACCAGCGAACGGAAGGAGGTGCCCTCCTGATCCAGCCGCCGGCGCAGGCTGCGCGGCGCCATGTGCAGCTCCTCGGCGACCAGTTCCAGCGAGGGGATCTCGCCGGGCTTGCGCAGCAGGCGGTCACGGATCTGCCCCGAGAACCCGGAACGGATGCGGCGGCGCGTGAGAAGCTGACGACACTGCTCCTCGCACATGCGCGCCATGATCGGGTCGGCCTGCGGAAGCGGGGCGTCCAGCGACTCGGCATCGATGAGCACCGCGTTCATCGCGGCACCGAACTGCGGGCGCACGCCGCACAGCTTGTCGAAGCGCCAGGCATACGAGGGCCGCGGAAAGCGGAACTGGGCGCTGCGCGCCGGGAAGCCGCCGGGGCGCATCTCCCAGGCGGCGTTGGCCCAGGCCGCGAAGTCACGCTCGATCAGGAACTGGCGCACGTCGTCCGGGACATCGCTGTCGTCGAGGACGATCAGCATGTCCTGCCCCCGGCTCTCCAGGCGATAGCGGGCGAAGGCGTAGCTCAGGTCCAGATAGCGCACGGCGATCTCGGCGGCGCTGCGGAAGGTCGGACTGCTGAGCAGCGCGAAGCCCCATATCCCGTAGGAGGACAGGTGATAGCGCAGCCCGGCATCGAGACCGAGCCCCGGCATGGGACCCAGTCCGCGCAGCATGTTCCGGATCAGGTGGAGCTCCTGTGCCGCCGTGATCTCGGTGGCCGGGTCGGCCAGTGCGTTGGCCGTGATCCCGGTTCCGGCGAGGCATTCGCTCAACGGCAGTCCACGCTCGGCGGCAACCCGAGTGAGCAACTGGGCGCTGATGACCGGACGACGCACGTCGCTGAAGGGCATCATCGTGTCATGACCCTGATTTGGCCGATTCCATAAAGCTCGCGATTCCGATGCGAAGCGGCAACCCCAGTCATTCCGGGGTTTTCCAGCGGGGGCGGTCATGCGGCATGGCCGCTTGGCCCGAATTATTAACCATATGGCCGGACGGCGCATACCGGTGATGCGCCCCCGGGGGCAGGATTGCTCCCCTTAACAGGGCGGAGTGGCTCACGCTCCGCGGCCAAGTGCGAACAGGGGACAAGCTATGCAGACCGAGGGCAGTGTGTTTCTGGTGACCGGCGGTGCGTCGGGGCTCGGGGAGGCCACCGTGCGTGCGCTGGCTTCGGCCGGTGCGCGCGTGGTCATCGCCGACCTCAACGACGAGCGCGGACAGGCGCTCGCCGGCGAGATCGGTGATGCCGCGCGCTACGTGCACGTGGATGTGACCGACGAGCAGCAGGTCCAGACCGCTGTCGATATGGCGGTGAACGAACTGGGCGGGCTGCACGGCGCCATCAACTGCGCCGGCATCGGCGCGGCAGAGAAGGCGCTGGGCAAGGAGGGGCCACTGCCGATGGCCAACTTCACGCGCATCGTCAACATCAACCTGATGGGGTCGTTCAACGTCATCCGGCTGGCCGCCGCGGTGATGGCACAGAACACGCCCAACGAGGAGGGCGAGCGCGGCGTGGTGGTCAACACCGCATCCGTCGCCGCCTTCGACGGCCAGATCGGCCAGCCCGCCTATTCCGCCTCCAAGGCTGGTGTGGTCGGCATGACGCTGCCGCTGGCCCGCGAGTTCGCGCGTCACGGCATCCGCGTCATGACCGTGGCGCCGGGCATCTTCGAGACGCCCATCCTGGGCGGCCTGTCTCCCGAAGCGCTGGATTCGCTCAACCGCTCGGTGCCGTTCCCGTCGCGCCTCGGCCGTCCCGGCGAGTTCGCGCAGCTCGCGGTCCACATCGTCGGCAATCCCATGCTGAACGGCGAAACCATCCGCCTCGACGGCGCCATTCGCATGGCGCCGCGCTGAGTGCGACCCGAATCCATCCTTCCATCGAGATCACCATGACCGAAGCCTATATCTACGATCACGTCCGCACGCCCCGTGGCAAGGGGCGCCCGGACGGTGCCCTGCACGAGATCACCCCGCTGCAGCTCGCCACCCAGGTGCTGACCGCGCTGCGCGAGCGCTCGGAGCTCGACACCTCGCTCATCGACGACGTCGTGATGGGCGTGGTTTCCCCGGTCGGCGAGCAGGGTGCGGTGCTGCCGCGCTCGGCGGCCCTCAATGCCGGCTACGGTGACGGCATTCCCGGTGTGCAGGTGAACCGCTTCTGCGCCTCCGGTCTGGAAGCCTTCAACATCGGCGCGGCCAAGGTGATGTCCGGTCAGGCGCCCGCCATCGTGGCGGGGGGTGTCGAGGCCATGTCGCGCGTGCATATGGGATCGGACGGCGGCGCCTGGCCGACCGACCCGTCGTTCGCGCCCGAGGTGCACTTCGTGCCGCAGGGCATCGGCGCCGACCTGATCGCGACCATCGACGGCTACTCGCGCGAGGATGTCGACGCCTTCGCCGCCGAGAGCCAGCGCCGCGCCGCGGCGGCATGGGAGGAGAACCGCTTCGGTCGGTCGGTCCACCCGGTGCGCGACGTCATCGGACAGGTGGTCCTGGACCGCGACGAGCACATGCGGCCCGGCACCACCGCGGCCGATCTCGGCAATCTCAAGCCCTCCTTCGACAAGATCGGCCAGATGGGCGGCTTCGACGCCGTCGCCATCCGGCGCTATCCGCAGGTGGAGGCGCTCCGGCACGTGCACACGGCCGGCAACTCGAGCGGCATCGTCGACGGCGCCTGCGGCATCCTCATCGGCAGCAAGGAGTACGGCGAACAGGCCGGCCTCAAGCCGCGCGCCCGCATCCGCACCTTCGCATCCATCGGCTCCGAGCCCTGCATCATGCTGAGCGGCCCGGCCCACGTCACGCAGAAGGCGCTCAAGCTGGCCGGCATGTCGGCCAGCGACATCGACCTCTACGAGGTCAACGAGGCCTTCGCGTCGGTGGTCATGCGCTTCATGCGGGCGCTCGACGTGCCGCACGACAAGGTCAACGTCAACGGTGGCTCCATCGCCATGGGGCATCCGCTCGGCGCCACCGGCGCGATCATTGTCGGCACCGCGCTCGACGAGCTCGAGCGCACCGACAAGTCCACCGCGCTCTGCACGCTGTGCGTGGGTGCCGGCATGGGCACCGCCGCGATCATCGAACGCGTCTGACGCGCCGCGCCTCCCATCGAACAACGGATCACGACATGACCACGCTGAATATCGACATCGACAGTCAGGGCATCGCGCTGCTCAGCATCGACCTGCCCGATCGCTCCATGAACGTCATCACGCCCGAACTCACCAGCGAGCTCGATGCGGCGATCGATCGCATCGCCGGCGACGACGGCATCAAGGGCGCCATCATCACCTCCGCGAAGCAGGGCAGCTTCGTCGCGGGTGCGGACCTCAAGGGCATGCTGGCGTCCTTCGACCGCGGCATCGATGCGGTCGAGGCCGCGGGCAATTCGGAGGAGCTTTCGGTGCTGTTCCGCCGCATGGAAACCTGCGGCAAGCCCTTCGCCGCCGCCATCAACGGGCTGGCGCTGGGCGGCGGTCTCGAGATCTGCCTTGCCTGCCACTATCGCGTGCTGAGCGACGACCCGCGCGCCGTGGTCGGCCTGCCCGAGGTCAATGTCGGGCTGCTGCCCGGTGCCGGCGGCACCCAGCGCCTGCCGCGACTCGTCGGCATCCCGGCGTCGCTGCCGCTGCTGCTGCAGGGCAAGCAGGTCAAGCCGGCCGAGGCGCTCAAGATGGGCATCGTGCACGAGACGGCGCCGGCCGCCGAGCTGGTGGATCGCGCGCGCGCCTGGCTGAACGGCGAGCCCAGCGCGGAGCAGCCCTGGGACCGCAAGGGCTTCAAGATTCCCGGCGGTGCCGGCCCCATGGCGCCGCACGCGAGCGAATCCTTCGTCGCCGGCAACGCACTGACCGCGTCGGCCACGCAGGGCAACTATCCGGCGCCGCAGGCGATCATGTCCTGCGTCTACGAGGGCACCCAGGTGCCGATCGACGTCGGCCTGCGCATCGAGAGCAAGTACTTCGGCAAGCTGCTGTCCGGCACGGTCGCGCGCAATCTGATCCGCACCATGTTCGTGAACAAGGGCGCTGCCGACAAGCTCATGGGCCGACCCAAGGACGTGCCGAAGTCGCAGGTGCGCAAGCTGGGTGTGCTCGGTGCCGGCATGATGGGCGCGGGCATCGCGCACGTCAGTGCCAAGGCGGGCATGGAGGTCGTGCTGCTCGACGCCAGCCAGGAAGGCGCCGACCGCGGCAAGGCCGGCATCGAGAAGCTGCAGGCCGACAGCCTCAAGAAGGGGCGCACCACCCAGGAGAAGATGGACCAGATCCTGGGCCGGATCACCACCACCACCGACTACGCCAAGCTGGACGGCTGCGATCTGGTGGTCGAGGCGGTGTTCGAGGACCGCGCCATCAAGGCCGATGTCACGGCCAAGACCGAGGCCGTGATTCCCGAGACGGCGGTGTTCGGCTCCAACACCTCGACCCTGCCCATCACCGGCCTCGCCAAGGCGTCGAGCCGTCCGAACAACTTCATCGGCATCCACTTCTTCTCGCCGGTCGAGAAGATGCCGCTGGTCGAGATCATCGTCGGCGAGCAGACCAGCGACGAGACGCTTGCGCGCACGCTCGACTACGTGCAGCAGATCAAGAAGACGCCGATTATCGTGCACGACTCGCCGGGCTTCTTCACCAGCCGCGTGTTCGGCTGCTTCACGCAGGAAGGCCTGCGCATGCTGCTCGACGGCATCGCGCCGGCGCTGATCGAGAACGCCGCCAAGCAGGCGGGCTTCCCGGTCGGTCCGCTGGCCGCCTCCGACGAGGTCACGCTCAGCCTGCAGCAGAGCATCTTCCGCCAGCAGGATGCCGACGGCCTCGATGACAAGTTCCGCGGCAAGATCGGTCGTCCGGTCATCGACAAGATGGTCGACGAGCTCGACCGGCCCGGACGCCGCTTCGGGGGTGGCTTCTACGACTACCCCGAGGGTGGGCCCAAGCGGCTCTGGCCCGGGCTCGCCGAGGCCTTCCCGCAGGCCGCCGAGCAGCCGGACGTCGAGGAGGTCAAGAAGCGCTTCCTCACGATCATGGCGCTGGAGAGCGCGCGCTGCTTCGAGGAGGGCGTGATCAATACCGCGGTCGATGCCGATGTCGGTTCGATCCTCGGTATCGGGTATCCCGCCTGGACCGGCGGCGTGCTGTCGTACATCGATACGGTCGGCGCGGCGGAATTCGTCGCCGACTGCGAGGCCCTGGCCGCCAGGCACGGTCCGCGCTTCGAGCCGTCCCCGGGGCTGGTCGAGCGCGCCCGCGAGGGCCAGGCCTTCTATCCCACCGCCAAGGCAGCCTGACGCGCTGCAGGAGCCGGTCATGTCCGCGCAACCCGCCGTCGCTTCAACGAACGATCACGGGATCGATGATCTCGCGACTCTCCTGGACCGGCAGCGGGCCGCCTTCACGGCCCGCGGCGAGCCGTCGGGGTTCCGCGAGCGGCGCGATGCGCTGCGGCGCTTCGAGGACGCGCTGGTGGCGCGGCGGACGGATATCGCCGCCGCCATCAGCGCGGACTTCGGCGGCCGCGCGCCGCAGGAGTCGATGCTCGAACTGTTCGTGGTGCTCGATGACCTGCGGCATGCGCGTGGCCGACTCAAGCGCTGGATGCGCCCGCGGCGGGTATCGGCCAACTGGCAGTTCCTGCCCAGCCGCGCGCGGCTCATGCCGCAGCCGCTCGGTGTGGTCGGTGTCATCGGGGCCTTCAACTACCCGGTGATGACGGCGCTGTCGCCGGCAGTGGGTGCGCTGGCAGCGGGCAATCACGTCATGATCAAGCCGTCCGAGCGCACGCCGAAGACGAGTGCGCTGATCGCCGAGATCGTCGCCGGCGTGTTCGCACCCGAGGAGGTCGGCGTTGTCGTCGGCGATGACGCGGTGGCGGAGCAGTTCTCGAAGCTGCCCTTCGACCACCTCGTGTTCACCGGGTCGACCCGGGTCGGCAAGCTGATCATGCGCGACGCGGCCGAGCATCTGGTGCCGGTGACCCTGGAGCTGGGCGGCAAGTCCCCGGCCATCGTCGGGCCGGGCTACGATCTCAAGCACGCTGCCGAAACCATCGTCCAGACCAAGCTGCTCAACGCTGGCCAGACCTGCGTTACCGGCGACTATGCGCTGGTCGCCGACGGCGATCGCGATGCATTCCTGGAGCACGCACGCGCGGCGATCCGCCGCTTCTACCCCAGTCTGGTCGACAATCCGGACTACGGCCGCGTGCTGATGGCCCGCGACTGGGAACGGCTCGACGCCTGGGTGCGCGAGGCCGGTGACGGCGGTGCCACGGTGGAGCAGTTCAATCCCGCCCGGGAGGACTGCAACAGCGGCAACGGCGTGTTCCCGCCGACCCTGGTCTCGGGTGCTCCCGACGACATCAGGCTCAGTCGGGAGGAGATCTTCGGCCCGGTGCTGCCGGTGGCGACCTATCGCACGCTCGACGACGCCATCGCGCAGGTGAATCGCGGCGAGCGCCCGCTCGCGCTCTACTTCTTCAGTCGGCGCAGGGCCGATGTCGATCGCGTGCTGCGGCGGACCATCGCCGGTGGCGTGAGCATCAACGGCTGCGGCTATCACGCCATCCAGCACAATCTGCCCTTCGGCGGCGTCGGTGCCAGCGGCATCGGTGCCTATCACGGACGCAGTGGTTTCGAGCGCTTCTCGCACATGAAGCCGGTGCTCTTCCAGAGTCGCCTGACCAAGGCGGGTGCCCTGCTGCAGCCTCCGTTCGGCGCGATGGCGGCGTGGGTACTGGGCTTCATGCTGCACAACCGACCGCGCCGCGAGCGCTTCTAGCTTCTTTCGTCACCGGAAACCGCTGAATGCAACGTCCCGAAGTCCCCTCCGAGCTCGAGCTCTTCCGCGACAACGCCCGCAAGTTCTTCCAGACCGAGATCCATCCGCACGGCGAGGCCTGGCGGGAGGCGGGCATGGTGGACCGGGAGGCGTTCCGGAAGGCCGGCAACGCCGGCTTCCTGTGCATGTGGGCGGACGAGAAGTACGGCGGTCTCGGCATCGAGGACTTCCGCTACGAGCAGGTCCTGATCGAGGAGAACGCCCGCTTCGGCGACAGCGGCTACTTCATCACGCTGCACAGCCGGCTGGTGGCCCCTTACCTCAAGCACTTCGGTACCGAGGAGCAGCGCGAGCGCCTGCTGCCCGACATGATCAGCGGCGAGCGGATCCTCGCCATCGCCATGACCGAGCCCGATGCCGGCTCCGATCTCGCCGGCATGAAGACGCGCGCCGAGGACAAGGGCGACCACTGGGTGCTCAACGGGGCCAAGACCTACATCTCCAACGGCATCCTCGCGGATGTCGTGGTGGTGGCGGCCCGCACCGATCCGGAGAATCCGCACGGCGTGACCCTGTTCCTGGTCGAGCGCGGCATGGAGGGCTTCGAGCGCGGGCGCAGGCTCAAGAAGATGGGCATGCACTCGCAGGACACTGCCGAGCTCTTCTTCCGCGACCTGCGCGTGCCCAAGGCGAACGTGCTGGGCAAGCCGCACATGGGCTTCATCCATCTCATGCAGGGGTTGGCCGAGGAACGCCTGATCGCGGCCTGCGGCAATCTCGCCGGTGCGCGGGCGGCGATCGACGTGACGCGCGAGTTCGTGCGCAACCGCAAGGTCTTCGGCAAGCCGCTCAGCAAGATGCAGAACACCCGCTTCAAGCTCGCGGCGCTCGATACCGACGCCGACATCGCCCAGGTCTATGTCGACCGCTGCGTCGCGGAGCACAATGCCGGCCGCCTGACCGCCGAGGATGCCGCCCGTGCCAAGCTGTTCACCAGCGAGCTCCAGGGGCGCGCGGTCGACGAGGGCGTGCAGCTGCACGGCGGTGCCGGCTACATGGACGAGTACCCGATCTGCCGCATGTACCAGGATGAGCGCATCCACCGCATTCTCGCCGGCACCTCCGAGATCATGAAGGAGATCGTCGCGCGCGCCATACTCGACAAGGAGACGTCATGAGTTACCAGGACATCCTCTACGCCGTCGAGGACGGCGTAGCGCACATCAGCATGAACCGGCCCAAGGCGCTCAACGCCATGACCGTCGAGCTCATGGACGAGCTCACCGATGCCTTCGGCAGGGCGGCCGACGACGATGCCGTCGGCGCCATCATCATCACCGGAGAGGGCCGTGCCTTCTCGTCGGGCGCCGACCTCGATGCCTCCAGCGCGAACCCGCCGCTGGACGTCAAGGGCCGGCTAGATCTCGGCTACCCGCTCGACCGGTACTACAACCCGCTGCTGCTCAAGATGCGCGATCTGCCCAAGCCGGTGATCGCCGCCGTCAATGGTCTGGCGGCGGGCGCGGGTGCCAATGTGGCGTTGATGGCCGATCTCACCATCGCGGGGCGTTCCGCCTACTTCCTGCAGGCATTCGTCAACATCGGCCTTATCCCGGACGCCGGCGGCACCTGGTTGCTGCCGCGCGTCATCGGTACCCAGCGCGCCATGGGCACGGCGCTGCTGGGCGAGCGCCTGCCGGCCGACAAGGCCCTCGAGTGGGGGCTGATCTGGGACATCGTCGACGACGAGAAGCTCATGGAGACCGCGCAGACGCTGGCGCTGCGCCTTGCGAAGGGGCCGACCGTGGCCATCAGCCGCATCAAGCGCGCGATTCACGCCTCGGCGCAGAACAGCCTGGAGGCGCAGCTGGACCTCGAGGCCGATCTGCAGCGCGAGTGCGGCCGCTCGGAGGACTTCCTGGAAGGTAGTATGGCCTTCGTCCAGAAGCGCAAGCCCAACTTCAAGGGCCGATGACTCCATGACCACCACCAATCCGCTGCTCGAGGGCATCCGCGTCCTCGACCTCTCCCGACTGCTGCCCGGGCCCTTCTGCACGCTCTATCTCGCGCAGATGGGGGCCGAGGTCATCAAGATCGAGGATCCTGCCGGAGGCGACTATGCGCGCGGCACGCCCGACATGTTCGCTCTGGTCAACCGCGGCAAGAAGTCGGTCACGCTGGATCTGCGCGACGAGCAGCACCGCGCCCAGTTCTTCGAGCTGGCGCGCGATGCTGACGTTGTCCTGGAATCGTTCCGCCCCGGCGTGATGGAGCGGCTGGGCTGCGGGTACGAGCAGCTCAAGGCGTTCAATCCACGCCTGGTGTACGCGTCCCTGACCGGTTACGGCGCCACCGGGCCCTACCGTGACTGGGCCGGTCACGACATGAACTACCTCGCCATCGCGGGCGTCATGGACCAGATCGGCCGTGCCGGCGGTGCGCCGGCGCAGAGCAACGTGCAGATCGCTGACCTCGCCGGCGGCGGCCTTACCTGTGCGCTCGGCATTCTGGCGGCCGTCATCGGGGCGCGTGCGTCCGGTCAGGGCACGATGATCGATTCCGCCATGATGGATGGCTCGCTGGCGCTGCAGACCATTGCGATGTCGACGCTGCGTGGCAGCGGCAAGGCGCCGGAGCGCGGCGCCGACATGCTCACCGGCGCGCTGCCCAACTACACGGTCTACCGCTGCCGCGACGGAAAGTATCTCGCCGTGGGCGCGCTGGAGCCCAAGTTCTTCGCCAAGCTGCTGGAAGCGCTCGCGGAGCTGGCGCCGAAGCCGCTGCGCGGGCGCCTGCTGAAGGCGCTCAAGGGTGGAGGAAAGAGCGGCAAGGGTGGCAAGAAGAAGGCGAAGTCCGACAGCGGCACGGGGGGCAATCAGTTCGACAAGCTGCTGGCCAGCGTCGGGGACATGAGCCGCGCGCGTCGCGTGACCGCACCGGTGCGGCTCGCCCTGCAGGCGATCTTCCTCACCCGCACGCGCGACAGCTGGGCGGCGCTGCTCGGTGATCGCGATGCCTGCGTGACGCCCATCCTTTCCCTCGACGAGACGCTGCGCGATCCGCAGGTGGTGGCCCGCAACCTCATCGAGGACGACAACGGCAAGCCGGCCTTCGCGTTCCCGCTGCGCTTCTCGCACCCGCTCACCCCGGTGGCGCCTGCGCCGGCGCTCGGCGCCGACAACGACGCCGTCCTCGGCGGGCTCGGCAAGGCGGCGCCGGCGTCCGGCGGCGGAGCGGGCAAGAAGGCGGCGGGCACGGCCCGGAAGGCCGGTGGCGCGCGCAAGACCCCCGTCAGGAAGGGGCGGGCGGCGAAGAAGACTGCTGGCTGAGGGCGCCATGCGTCGCGCGAGTGCGCGACGACATCATGGGCATGAAACGAAACGGGCGCCTCAGGGGCGCCCGTTTCGTTGTTGCCGGCGATGCAGTGGTCAGTCCTCCCAGATGACGGACTGCCGCATGCCGAACCACTGCGGCGCGTGCGGTTCGTAGTGGTTCTCGATGACGTTGCGACGGATCTTCATGGTGGGCGTGAGGAAGCCGTTCTCGATGTTCCATTCGGAGCGCAGCAGCACCATGAACGCGATGTGCTCGTGCGGGTCGAGGGTCGCGTTGACCTCGTCGCGCAGTGTCACCATCTCGGCGGCGATCTCCTCGCGCTCGGTGGCCTCGATGGCGCGTCCGCGCAGTTCCTCGGATAGCAGGATCAGCGCGAAGGTGGCCGACTGGTTGGCGCCGCACAGGCAGGCGACCTCGACCTTGCTGTGGGCCCCGAGCTTGTTCTCGATGGGGACCGGCGCGACGTACTTGCCCTTGGCCGTCTTGAAGAGATCCTTCACCCGCCCGGTGATGCGCAGGCGGCCCTGGTCGTCGACCTCGCCCATGTCGCCGGTCTTGAAGAAGCCGTCCTCGGTCATGCATTCGGCGGTCTTCTCGGGCTCCTTGTAGTAGCCCATCATCTGGCCCGGACTCTTGACCTGCACCTCGCCGGTCTCGGGGTCGATGCGGCACTCGACGCCGGGGTTGGCCGGTCCGACGTAGCCCGACTTGGCGTCACCGGGACGCGTGAAGTGCGAGTAGGCGCAGTTCTCGCTCATGCCGTAGGCCTCGAGCAGATCGAGACCGAGTCCGCGATACCAGGCGAGGATCTTCTCGGGCAGCGGTGCCGCACCGGTGAAGGCCACCCGCACGTTCTCCAGACCCAGCTGCTCGAGGATCTTGTGCTTGATGCGCTTGCCCAGGATCGGGATGCGGAAGAGCACCCGCTGCTTCTTGAGCGGGAGCTTGTCGCAGACCGCGAGATAGAACTTGGTCCACAGACGCGGGACCGAGAAGAACATCGTCGGGCGTGCGCGCCGGAGGTCCTCGACGAAGGTGTCGAGGGACTCCGCGAAGTAGACGTGGAAGCCGTGGTAGACGGCGTTGTTCTCCACCACCATGCGCTCGGCGACATGCGCCAGCGGGAGGTAGGAAAGCATGCGGTCCTCGGTCGACACCGGGAACAGGTCCTGCAGCAGCGTTCCGCAGACCTGGAACGAATGGAAGCTCTGCATCACACCCTTCGGCTGACCGGTGCTCCCGGAGGTGTAGACGATGGTGGCGAGCTCGTCGGACTGGCGGTCCGGCTTGCCCGTCAGGGGCTCGGTGGCGGCGGTGATGTCGTCCCAGGCTCGGCCCTCGACCTCGGCCGGTGCCAGGGGCAGGGTAACCACCGGGAGTTCGCCGGGAATCCCGGGCGCCATCATGTCCCAGTCGTCCAGCTTGCCGACGAAGAGCAGCCTGGCTTCGCTGTGGTCGAGCACGTAGCGCACGGTCTCGGCATTCAGCGTCGGGAACAGCGGCACCGTGACGTGACCGGCCATCCAGATCGCCCAGTCGGCCAGCATCCAGTGCGCCGAGTTCTTAGCCAGCAGCGCGATATTGCTGCCGGGCGGGAGCTCGAGCGAGCGCAGGTGCGCGGCCATGCGCCGGACCTGATCCATGCTCTGCGCCCAGGTGTACTCGGCGACCTTTCCGTTGCCGAGGGGCTGGGTCAGGTGAACGACATCCGGGCGTGTCGCTTCCCAGTGATAAAGGCGGGCGAGCGTCGTCTGCTCGGCTAGGGTGGACTGCTTGGCTCCAGTCACGATCTCCTCCGTGTGGCCGTCGATGGTTGAGCGGGCGCAGTGTCGCCGCGCTCCCTTGCATAGTGCTCGAGGAATCCCGTCATGGCGGCGATTGCCGCGTCGCGGTATTCGGTGGTGATCTCGCCGTGCTCGAAGAACGAGCGGCGGAAGCAGGCCGTTCCGATGTCGGCGGAAAGGGTGCCGATATCGGGCGGGGCATCGGGTGCTAGTCGGGCCGTCGGCCACGCCATGCGGCCAAGTTTCCCGAGGCGCTTGTTGGTGAGCTCCTGTGCGCGATAGCTGTCGTCGGTGACCGCGCCGCCGAGCAGCAGCAGGCGCGCGGCGGGGTGGGCATTGTGGTAGGCGACCGCGTGGTCGACCACGCGTGCGATGCCGTCCCGCCAGCCGAGCTTGCGCAGTTCCTCGGCGTCCGAGAAGAACACCTTCTCGAGCTCGCGCAGATGCCGCTGCACCAGCTCGTTGAGCACGGCGTAGGGCGTCGGGAAGTAGGCGTAGACGCTGCCGCGCGTGAAACCCAGGCGCTCGGCGATGACCGGGATCGAGAAGCCCGAGAGGCCGCGTTCGATGAGCACGCGCTCGGCTTCCTCGAGAATGCGGTCGAACCGCTCCTGGGCGCGCTTCTGCGTTGGGCGTCGCGCAATCGCGAGCGGGTCGAGGGCCTCGTTCATCCGCCCAGAATATAACCGTTCCCAAGATTTGACAAATGTCAACATAGGCGTATATTGACAATTGTCACATAACGATACGGTCATGCAGGGACGGAGGAGACAGCATGCACCAAGAGACTGGGGTGATTCGGGGGCGAATCGCTTGGATGGTGCTGCCCGTGGCGCTCGCCGCGTGCAGCGGCGACTACAGCGGCGGCACTGCTTCGGGCGGTGGCGGCGGCGGTGGCGGCGAGGGGGCACGCGCCGCCAGCATGGAGGCGCTGTTCAGCGATCAGGTCCAGCCGCGGCTCGACTTCTGCCGCACCTGTCATGTCCCCGGCGCCGCCGCCGATGTCGAGGACGGTCGGGACTTCCAGCTCAGCAGTGATCGAGGCGCCGACCTCGCCAATCTGGAGACGAGCTGGGAGCGTCTGGGGGGCAACGACCCGACATCGCGCATCCTGCTGATGGCGTCCGGGCAGGAGACGCCGCACACCGGTGGCGCACCCTGGCCGGAGGGCAGTGCCGCGTACGATGCCATGGCCACTCTGCTCGGCTGCTTCGGCGATCCGGAGGGCTGCGACGCGCTGCTCGAGGGCGCGCCTGATGACGCGCCGGCGGACGAGCTGCCGCTGCTGGGGAGTCGCCGCGGCGGCCACGCCTGGTTCGACTACTGCGAAGGGCGCGACGATGCCGCCGAGCTGCCGGCGGATCCGCGCTCCCTGGTGCAGCCCGGTGTGAGCGACGGCAAGGCGGTGCACTTCAATGCCTACTGGCAGGACTGCCACGCCTATCCGGAACGCGTCAACGAGCGCCCGCATCCGGAGAACTGCGGCGAGCTGCGGACCGCGCTGGATCGCGGCGCGACCCTCATGGAAGGTCAGGGTGGCGAGGGCGCCGGCAACTTCTTCGACGCCAACAACACCGGTGGCCTGTTCTCGATCTCGGCCCAGAACTACAACCGGCTGTGGCAGATCTGGGGGCTCTCCGAGCGTCCGGAGAACTTCGACCATCTGGTGGCCGAGCGCTTCGGCGTACCGCGTACCAGTCGGCGGAATCCCTATCCGCTGCCCGGCGAGGATCCCAACGAGACCGACGGCGGTTCGGGCCAGCTTCCGGCCAACTTCACTCAGACGCGCAACCCGGACGGCAGCTGGACCGGGCAGATCGGGCTGACCTGTCACGGCTGCCACAGCGGCGAGATCGGCTCGCCCGAGGACGGTCCCGGGCTCGGGCTGGTCTACGGATCCGGCAACAGCAACGGCGATGTCGGCGTGATATCGCGGGACCTGGCTGCCGCCGGCGCGCCCGCCATCGGCGTGTTCAGTCTGTTCGCGGAGTCGCGCGGCACCAACAATGCCGCCTTCTTCAACATCGCCGCGCTCGGCGGCGTCCGTCCGGACCGCTCGCTGCTCGGGGTGCTGTTCTCCGGTTCCAACGCCTCCGGCGACACGCCGGCCTGGTGGAACGTGGGCAGTCGTCCGCTCAAGTTCTGGGACGGCCTGTTCCCCTCCGATGCGGTCCGGGTCGATCTGGCCTTCTACACGCCGCTGGGGCAGGACGGCGCCGACCAGTGGGTGAACGAGCACGCCCAGGATGCCGACAAGTGGGTGCTGTCCCTGAAGGCACCCGAATATCCCATGCCGATCGACGAGGACCTCGCGCGTCAGGGTGCGATCCTGTTCCACAGCAAGGACCTGTGGGCGGAGAACCTCGACAATCCGGCGCCCCCGCCGCAGGGCGGCAACGGCTCCTGCGCGAGCTGCCACGGGGCCTACTCGCCGCGCTTCGTGCACGATCCCGGCTACCTGGCCACTCCCGAGCTGGAGGGCATCGCCAGCTATGTCGTCAGCAAGCCGGTGATCCGCACCGATCCGGCCCGTGCCAACACCCACAACGAGGGCACGTCGCAGGCGATGGCGCGGACCTCGATCGGCTACCCCGAGCTGCAGGGCACGGATGTCGACTGCGGCACACAGACGCGTGCCTCGGCGCGCGGCGGGCATCGCGAGCTCGGCTATCTGGCGCCGCCGCTGTACGGCATATGGGCCACCGCGCCCTATCTGCACAACGGGGCGGTGCCCACGGTCTGGGACCTGCTCAAGCCCGAGGAGCGGCCGGCGCTGTGGAAGCGGGTCTCGACGCCGGCTCCCCCGGATCAGGCGGGCGAGGTCGTCATGGGTTTCGACACCGATCTCGACCGTGCCTACGACCAGCAGCGCATGGGCTGGCACTACGAGTCGCTGTCGTGCGGTGCCGGCACCATCCCCTTCCTGCAGTGCAACCCGATGAATCCGGAGCGCGACCCGGTCCTGCAGCAGATCCTCGGAGTGCTCTACGACAACCTGTTGCTGGCCTGGAATGTGGGCAACGCCGATTCCCTCGGTGCGTTCACGCCGGAGCAGGTCGAGAACCGCAAGATCTACAACACCCACATGTACAGCCAGGGCAACGAGGGGCACGACTTCACCGCCGTGCTCACCGATGCGGAGCGCCGCGCCCTCATCGAGTACCTCAAGACGCTCTGACATGAGCCGGCGCATACCGACCTTCTGCCGCGTCTGCGAACCCTCCTGCGGCCTGGTCGCGGAGGTGGACGGAGACCGACTGGTTCGTCTGCGGCCGGACGCCGACCACCCGGTGACACGCGGATTCGCGTGTCACAAGGGTGTCGGCTTCGACGCCATCCATCACGATCCGGACCGGCTGGATCATCCGCAGCGGCGCAATGCGGACGGTGGTTTCGATCAGGTGGGCTGGGACACGGCGGTGAGCGATATCGCCGATCGGCTTGGACGCATCGTCGCGGAGAGCGGCGGCGATGCCGTCGCCGCCTACTTCGGCAATCCGGGCGCCTTCAGCGCAACCGCGGCCCCCGCGCTCGGGTCGCTGATGAAGCAGCTCGGCGCGCAGCGCCTCTTCAACTCGGGAACACAGGACTGTTCCAACAAGTTCGCGGGCGGCGAGGCGGTATTCGGCACCAGCACCCTGCATCCAGTGCCCGATCTCGAGCGCACCGACTACGCACTGATATTCGGGGAGAACCCCCGCGTATCGCACATGAGCTTCGTGTCGATGGCGGACCCGATGGCGGCCCTGCGTCGCGCGCGCGAGCGGGGTGCGCGCATCCGGTTCGTCAATCCGCGCCGCATCGAGTCGGTTGCGCCGGGCTCCGACGAGCTCGTGCAGATCCGCCCCGATACCGATCTGTACTTCATGGCGGCGCTGCTGCACGAGATCGATGCGGCGGGGATGTTCGACGAGACCGTGATTGCCGATCACGGTCGCAACATCGCGGGCCTGCGCGCCTTCATCGCGCCTTACAGTGCCGATGCCGTGGCGGACGTGGTCGGGATCGATGCCACCGCCATCCGCACCATCGCCCGCGACTTCGCCTCGGCCGAAGCAGCCAGCGCTCACATGAGCACGGGCGTCAACATGGGGCGTCAGGGCACGCTGTGCTACTGGCTCCTGCAGATGCTCAGCTTCGTCACCGGCAACCTCGACCGACCGGGCGGGAACCGCTACGGAGCCGGCTTCTATCCCGCGACCCGTTCGGGGCGCGTCGACCCGGAAGCCGACCCGTTCTTCGACAGCGCCTTCGGGGAGCTGCGCGCGGTTCGCGGAACGCTGCCCGGCAACCTGCTCGCGGACATGATCGAGGGAGGCGACACGCCGATCCGCGCCCTCATCGTGATCGCCGGCAACCCGTTGCTGTCGATCGCCGGCGAGACGCAGCTGCGCGCGGCCTTCGAGAAACTCGACCTGCTCGTGGTGCTCGATCTCTATCGCAGCGCCACCGGCGAGCTCGCGGACTATGTGCTGCCCTGCGCGGACATGCTCGAGCGGCCGGACATCAACATCTGCGGACTCGGCCTGCAGGCGGAGCCCTTCGTTCAGTACACCGATGCCGTCGTCCCGCCGGCAGGCGAACGCCGCGAGGAGTGGTGGATTCTCGCGCGTCTCGAGCAGGCGATGGGGCTGCGTTCGCTGCTCGATGCCGGCGAGAGTGCCGATCCCTTCGCGCGATTCGGCCGCATGCTGTCCTACGCGGGGCTCTCGGTGCAGGCGCTGCGCGACAGTCCGAGCCAGACCGTGAAACTGCCGCCGCCGGAGACCGGACGCTTCTATGACGACTGGATCCAGACGCCCGACCGACGGGTGGATTGTTGCCCGGCGCTGTTCGGCGGGGCGCTGCGGCGCGCGCACGAGCTGTTCGACGAGCTGCGTGCCGAGCCGGCGGAACAGCTCAAGCTGATCAATCTGCGCACGCCCTACATGCAGAACAGCTGGTACCAGAACGTCGCCAAGCTGAAGCGCCCCGGGCAGCAGGAGAACCCCGTGCACGTATCGCCGGAGGATGCCCGGCAGTACGGCGTGCGGGACGGCGACGCCGTCGAGCTCTCGAATACCCACGGTCGTCTGAGCGCTTCGGTGCGGGTGGACGACACCCTGCGCGACGGCGTGGTCGCCATGACCCATGGCTGGGGCAATGCCCGGAGTTCCGGCATGCGCGTGGCGCAGCGCTATCCCGGCACCAACGTCAACGTTCTGCTGCCCAGCGGGCCGGGCAGCTACGAGCGGCTGAGCAATCAGGCGCACATGACCGGTATCCCGGTGGTCATGCGGACGCTCGCCGATAACGGCGCCTAGCCCCGCGGGTTGCGGCCCGCCCGGTCAACGGCCGCCCTGCGCCACGAGTCACACAAGAGCGCTCGATCACGGTCGAAGCGCAGCGAAGGAGGAGATCCGATGAAACGGAACCACGGAGTGGCGCTTCGCCCGTTCGAATGGGCGAAGTACCTGCGACGAATCACCGTCGCCACCACAGGCATGTCGATGGCCCTGCTCACCGGGCTCGCACCCGCGTACTCGGGCGAGGAGGGGCCGTTGCTGGGCAGCAGCCGCGGCGGCTCGGCGCAGTGGGATTTCTGCGACGGCAAGCCCGACGATGCCGTGCTGCCGACCGACCCCAGAACGCTCGTGCAGCCGAACATCAGCGATGGCAGGGCGGTGCACTTCAACGCCTACTGGAAGGATTGCCACGTCGACCCCCAGGCCGTGGGGGAAGAGGGGCCGGCGCAGACCTGCGGCGAACTGCGCGATCGTTTCCAGCGCGGCGAAGCGCTGCTGACCAACGGGCACCCCGGGGTCGGTGCCCTGTTCAGCGGAACCGATCCGATGACACCTGAAGCGGGATTCGGGGTCGCGACCTTCAGTGCCCAGCAGTACAACAATCTGTGGCGTTCGTGGAACGGCTTCTTCTTCCGCCCGGACAATTTCGACTATCTGGTTGCCGAGCGCTACGGCTCCGGCCTGAGCGAGGCGCGCAACCCTTACCCCAGGCCCTGGGAGGATCCCAACCGCACCAACGGCGGCACCGGGCAGCTGCCCGAGATGTTCACGCAGCTGCGTAACGAGGACGGGAGCTGGAGCGGTCGCATCGGCATCACCTGTCACGCCTGCCACAGCGGTGTCGCCGGTTCCCCCGAGGATGGAGAGGATCTCGGCGTCCTGCAGGGGAGCGGCAGCAGCCTTGCCGATCTCGACCTGTTGCTGCGCGACATGCTGCCGCTGGGCTATCCCGCGTCGCTGGCCACCTTCGCGAATCTCAACAGGACCCGCGGCACGAACAACGCCAGCGACATCAATCTCGCGTTCCTGTTTCCGGACGAGGGTTTCCTGCCGCCGGATGTCGTGCTGGGGCTGCTGAATTCCGGCTCCACCGCCGGCATGGACACGCCGGCGTGGTGGAACATGGGGCACCGCCCGGTGAAGTTCGTCGACGGCGTGTTCCCGATGGACGCTCCGCGCGTGGACATGGTGTTCTACACGCCGTTCTTCGGGCTGTTCGGCAGCATCGGGGGGCCGGTGAGTGAGGCGGGGCAGGACTGGATGCGCGAGAACGGACCCGCACTCAATACCTGGGTCGAGTCGCTCAAGTCGCCGGCGTATCCCTACGATGTCGATACCGAGCTCGCCGAGCAGGGTGCCGAACTCTTCCACACGCTCGACATGTGGGCCCCCGAGCGCGACAACCCCGTACCGAAGCCGGAAGGCAACGGTTCGTGCGCGAGCTGCCACGGCGCCTACGCGAACCAGTACGCGAACGACCCCGGATTCCTCGCCACGCCAGAGCTCGAAGGCATCGCCAGCTACATCGTGCCGATGGACATCATCGAGACCGATCCGGTACGCCTCGAGACCAACAACGAGGCCGTGCAGGTGGCCGGTGCCCGCAACTTCTTCGGCTATCCCCCGACGCAGGGCACCGCGAACGACTGCGGTCCGCAGAACCAGGAACGGCTGCGCGGCGACCGCGAGCCCGGCTACCTGGCGCCGCCGCTGTTCGGGGTCTGGGCAACGGCGCCGTATCTGCACAACGGCTCGGTGCCCGACATGTGGTCGCTGCTCAAGCCGTCGGAACGGCCTTCGATCTGGCGTCGCGTGTCGGAGCCGGCACGCCCCGATCAGCGGGGACGCGCGGTAATGGGTTTCGATACCGACCTTGATCGTGCCTATGACCGGACGCGCATGGGCTGGGACTACGAGCCCATCGCGTGCGAGCACCGGACCTGGTGGAACCCCTCGGTGACGCCCTACCTGAGCTGCGATCCCAACGACGAGGACGCGACTCCGGTGGCGCAGGAGCTGCTCTCAGGGCTCTACTCGAACCTCATTGCGGTATGGAACGTGATGTTCCCTCCCACGCTGACCAGGGCGCAGATGGAGGACCGCAAGATCTACAACACCCACATGTTCGGCCAGGGCAACGGCGGGCACGAGTTCAATGCGGTGCTGACCGACACCGAGCGGCGCGCCATCATCGAGTACCTGAAGACCCTCTAGGAGGGCATGCGCTCCCGGCGCCCGTTCGGGCGCCGGGAGACCTTCCGGTGTCACCCGCGGGCAGTCCGGTTCGCCGGACGGTTCCGCGCCTTCCGCGCCGGCTGGATTCGGGCTGGACGGCGGTTCGACCCCGCCGAACATTATTGACATATGTCAATTTACGACGATAATGACAGATGTCAGAGACGATTCCAGTTCCGACCGGCGGAGGAGACCGCATGCCAACGGGACACCAGAGGCCCAATCCGATTCGTGTTCTCGCGCTCTCGTTAAGCGCTGCCATCGCTGCGTGCAGCGGTGACTACAGCGGCGGCACTGCCGCGGAAGGCGGCGGCGGCAACGGGGACGGTGGCGCGCGCGCCGCCAGCGTCGAGCAACTGTTCACGGACCAGGTCCAGCCACGCCTCGATTTCTGCCGCACGTGCCACGTGCCCGGCGCGGCCGGCGACGTCGAGGACGGCCGCGAGTTCCAGCTGAGCCCCAACGCGGGAGAGGACCTCGCCAATCTGGAGGCGAGCTGGGAGCGCCTGGGCGGGAACAATCCGACCTCGCGCATTCTCCTCATGGCCTCCGGCCAGGAGACGCCGCACACCGGCGGCGCCCCGTGGCCCGAGGGCAGCTCCGCCTACGACGCGATGGCGACGCTGCTCGGCTGCTTCGGCGACCCGGATGGCTGCGACGCGCTGCTCGACGGCGCTCCGGGCGATGCGCCCGAGGACGACCTGCCGCTGCTCGGCAGCCGCCACGGCGGCCATGCATGGTTCGACTACTGCGAGGGCAAGGACGATTCGGCGGCGTTGCCGCCGGACCCGCGCTCGCTGGTGCAGCCCGGGATCAGCGACGGCAAGGCGGTGCACTACAACGCCTACTGGGTGGACTGCCACGCGTACCCCGAGCGCATCGACCAGAAGCCGCATCCCGAGACCTGCGGCGACCTGCGCGCCCGCGACGAAGCCGGCGCCGAGTTGATGCGCGGCAACGGCGGCATCCACGCCGGCACCTTCTTCAACGGCGATGCCGACGGCTCGCCGCTTGAGGTTTCCGCTGATCAGTACAACCGCCTCTGGCGGGCATGGGGACTCAACGAGCGTCCCGACAACTTCGACAAGCTGCTCGCCGAACGCTACGGCATGCCGCTCGGCCAGGAGCGCAACCCGTACCCGCTGCCCGGCGAGGATCCGAACGAGACCGAGGGCGGCTCCGGTCAGCTTCCGATGTTCATGACCCAGTTCCGCGAGGATGACGGAACCTGGACGGGCAAGATGGGCTTCACCTGCCATGCCTGCCACAGCGGCAAGGCCGGTGATCCGGAAGAAGGCGGCATCGGGCCGGGCTTCATGTACGGCAGCGGCAATCCGCTCCCCGACATATCGCTGATGTCGCGCGAGGTCGGTGTGCGCAGCCTCAACCCGGGGGCGATCTTCAGCATATTCGGCAAGAGCCGCGGAACCAACAACGCCAGCGTCGTCAACGTCTTCTTCCTGCTGAATCAGCAGACCGGGCTGCGGCTCGATCGGTACACCCTGGATGTCATCACCTCGGGATCCACCGCTTCCGGCGATACCCCGGCGTGGTGGAACGTGGGCAGCCGCCCGGTCAAGTTCCAGGACGGCATCTGGTCCGGTGATGCGTCGCGGGTGGACATGATCTTCTACACCCCGCTCAACGGCGTGTTCGGCGGCATCGAGGGCGAGAACTGGGTGCGCGAGCATGCCCAGGACGCCGACACCTGGATGATGGGGCTCGAGTCGCCCGAGTACCCGATGGACGTGGACGAATCGCTGGCCCGCCAGGGCGCGATCCTGTTCCACAGCAAGGATCTCTGGGGCGAGAACCTCGACAATCCCGTGCCGCGTCCCGAGGGCGGCAACGGTTCCTGTGCCAGCTGCCACGGCGCCTACTCGCCGCGCTACGTGAACGATCCCGCCTTCCTCGCGGATCCATCGCTCGACGGCGTGGCCAGCTACATCGTGCCGAACGAGATCATCGGTACGGATTCCGCGCGCGTCGACACCAACAACGAGGCGGTCAACGAGTACGCCACGACCAGCTTCCTGGCCTATCCCGAGACCGTGGGCACGGATCAGGACTGCAGCGCGCAGAACCGTACTGCCGCCAGCGGCGACCGGGCGCCCGGCTATCTGGCGCCGCCCCTCTACGGGGTCTGGGCGACTGCTCCGTATTTCCACAACGGCGCGGTGCCGGATGTCTGGGGCGTGCTCGATCCGGAGGATCGTCCGGCGCTCTGGCGCCGGGTGTCCGAGCCGGCGCCGGCCGGGCAGGAGGGCCAGGTCGTGATGGGCTACGACACCAGCCTCGAGCGCGCCTACGACGAGCAGCGCATGGGCTGGAAGTACGATGAGCTCGATTGCGGAGACAGCGGGACCACACCGCTCCTGACCTGCTCGCCCGGCGGCGAGAACGATCCGGTGCTGCAGGAGATCCTCGACCTGCTCTACGGCAACGTCATCGCAGCGTGGAACATCGGCAACGTGCCGACGCTGCTGCAGGTGGGCCGCCGGCAGATCGAGAATCGCAAGGTCTACAACACGCACCTGTACAGCCAGGGCCGGCAGGGGCACGAGTTCACGCGCGTGCTCACGGACCAGGAGCGCCGCGCGATCGTCGAGTATCTCAAGACGCTGTAGCGCACCGGCCCGACGATGGATCAAGCGAGCACAAGGGTGGAGATGGACGCGGTGGCAGCGGTGGAGCGCTTCCGGGAACTGCGGGGGCAGTCGGGGCGCATTGCAGTCGGCGAGCTCGAGCGCGTGTACGACGCGCTCGAGCCGGTCGAATGCGAGTCCATCCTGGGACGCTGGAAGGGCGGGGACTTCGATACCGGGCACCCGGTCACGCAGCAGCTTGCGGCGACCGGCTGGTACGGGAAGACCTTCCACTCGGTCGAAGAGGTCGATCCGCTGATCTGCCGGGGGGCGGATGGCGAGCTGTTCTCCGATCTCGAGACCATGGGCGGCGGCGCCAGCCTCTGGATGGTTGCCTACCGGGGCAAGGTGTCGGCGACCATGGTCTACGACCGGCGCCCGGTGCTCGACCATTTCCGCCGCATCGACGATGACACCCTCATGGGTGTCATGAACGGCAAGGGTGTGCTGCACGACGGTCACCCTTACTACTTCTACCTTCAGCGGGTCGACGCCGGTGCCTAGTGCCGCGCTCCGGACTCCGTCGAAGCGACTGCCTTGAAGCGCCGCCCTCGTGCGGCCCAGCTGAATACATTCGAACAAGATGCCCTACTTCCAGGCGCGTGACGGCGCGCGATTGCACTATCTCGACATCGGTCGCGGCACACCCAACGTCATGCTGCATGCCTTCGGCATGCGTGCGGCGTTCTGGCTGCCGTACGTGTTGCCCTACGTGCTCACCAACCGCTTCGTCATGCTCGACTTCCGCGGTTTCGGTGGTTCGCGGCACGTACGATTGACGCGTGCCGATGCGCTGGGCCAGAACGCCGACGATGTCCAGGATCTGCTGGCGCACCTGAAGCTCGACAATCCGCGCATGGTCGGATTCTCGATCGGAGCCGCCAGCGCCTTCGCGTACCAGCAGCGCTATGGCTTCGATCATCTGCGTGCCTACATGCACGTCGACCAGACGCCCTGCATCGCCAACAAGCCGGACTGGCGCTGGGGCCTGATGGGCGACGACAACGAGGCCGCCTTCGAGCGCGGTCGCGCGCTGCTGCAGGCCTTCGACGGCGTGGACCATGCGCTGCCCTTCAAGCAGCTGCCACCGGACCTGCAGGAGCAGTTCTGGGCCTGGTTCGCGGAGTTCTTCCGCAGCTGCTTCGGGAGCATCTGGTGGCGGCTCGTGCTCGGCGCCGGCGGGGTGCGCTACGGCCGCATCCTGCTGGAGCCGAACAACTGGAGTGCCTACCTGCGCTGCGTGGCATCGTTCATCGAGCAGGACTACGACTTCCGGGATTCGCTGCGCTCGGTGCGCACGCCGCTGTGGGTGCTGGTCGGCCGATCGTCGCAGGTATTCCCGGCGCAGGGGCAGCGCCACATCGCCCGGTTGGTGCCCGGCGCCCGCGTCCACGAGTTCCGCGGCGCGGGGCATGTGATCCCGGTCGAGGCGGCAACGCGATTTACCTATACGCTGGGTCGCTTCCTTGCCAGGACCTGAGGGCATGGGGCGGAAGCGGCGTCGTCCTTTCACGGGAAGCCGCGCGCATCCCGAAATGGCACGCTGACGCCGGGCGCATCGACGGCGCCCGTCCCCGAGAACCATTCACTGAATCCGGATACACGACATGACATCGACACCGCCATCCGTGCAGAGCACGGTTTCCCCGATGATTCCGCGCACCATCTTCGGTGACGAGCACGAGGAGTTCCGCCGCAGCGTGCACCGCTTCCTCGCGGAAGAGGTCATGCCGCATCACGAGGCATGGGAAGAACAGCAGCACGTCGACCGCAAGATCTGGAACCTTGCAGGCGACATGGGCATGCTCTGTCCGACCGTTCCGGAGGAATACGGCGGACCGGGCGGCGACCGGCTGTACAGCGTGGTCGCGCTCGAGGAGATGATGCGCGCAGGCGCCTCGGGCATCGGCTGGCCGGTTCACTCGGACATCGTGGCACCGTACATCGTTGCCTACGGCTCGGAAGAGCAGAAGCAGCAGTGGCTGCCGAAGCTGGTATCCGGCGAGACGGTCGGCGCCATCGCGATGACCGAGCCCGGCACCGGCTCCGATCTGCAGGGCATCCGCACGCAGATTGCGGAGGATGGTGACGACTACATCCTCAACGGCAGCAAGACCTTCATCACCAACGGCTACCTCTGCGATCTCGCCATCGTGGCGGTGCGCTCCGCCGATGGCGAGAAGGGTGCCAAGGGCGTGTCGCTGCTGCTGGTGGAAGCCGATCGCCCCGGCTTCAGCAAGGCCAAGCCGCTCAAGAAGGTCGGCATGAAGGCGCAGGACACCTGCGAGCTGTTCTTCGAGAACGTGCGGGTGCCCAAGTCCAACATCCTGGGCGGCGAGAAGGGGCTGCATCAGGGCTTCACGATGCTCATGCGCGAGCTCGCCTGGGAGCGCATGGTGATCGCCGTGATGTGCGCCGCCGGCGCGCGCAGCGCCTTCGAGCAGACCGTCGAGTACACCAAGAACCGCAAGGCCTTCGGCAAGCCGGTGGCGAGCTTCCAGAACAGTCGCTTCAAGCTCGCCGAGATGCGCTCCGAGATCGAGATCGGGCAGGTCTACGTCGACCGCTGCCTGGAGCTCGTGCTGCAGGACAAGCTGTCGCCGGAGGCCGCCGCGGCGGCGAAGTACTGGTGCTCCGACATGATGAACCGGGTGATCGACGAGTGCGTGCAGCTGCACGGTGGCTATGGCTACATGCTCGAGTATCCGGTGGCGCGGGCGTGGGCCGATGCCCGTGTCATGCGCATCTTCGGCGGCACCAACGAGATCATGAAGGAACTGATCGCACGCTCGATGGATGTTTGATCCGTCCGGTGCCGGGTGGGGCTACTCCCTGCCCGGCCCCAGAATTTCGTCGCTGTGTTCCCCAAGTCGCGGGGCCGGGCGATGATCATGTCGCGCAGGGGTCGCCGAAAAGCGAACCGGCGGGCGTGTCGTCCAGATCGCACCTTCGGTCGGGTGATCAATCCGTTGAAAGAACCCGGTTGCGGCAAGATGGGGATCGTTCGGCAAATCTGACAGGTTGCGCACTGGCATGGCGGGTATGTCGGCCTGCTCCATGAGGTCAAGCCACTCATCTGTGGTCCGGGTCAGCGCAATGTGCGCCACCATATCGTATACTGCGCCGATGTTGCGGCTACGGGCGTCCATGTCCGTGACCCAGACATGGTCGATCATGTCATTGCGCCCAACCGTCTTGAAAAACCGCGCCCATTGTACGTTGGTGTAAGGCAGAATTGTGATGTAGCCATCAGCGGTCTGAACTGGATGCCGGTGCGGAACCAGCATGCGGGCATAGCCGAAATCCTGCGGAAGCTCTTCAAAGGTGGCACCATCCATATGTTCGGCCAACAGGAAGGCGGCCAGCGTCTCAAACATCGGAACCTCGACATGCTGGGCCTCTCCAGTACGTTCGCGGTGGAATAGGGCACCCATCACGGCATAGGCAGCGGTGACCCCGCCAAGCTTGTCGGCGAGAATTGTCGGGGCATAGGCGGGCGGTGCCTCGGGGTCGCGAAGGGTCGCCAGGCTGGCCAATCCCGACACCGACTGGACGGAATCGTCGAATGCAGGCTTGGCGGCATAGGGCCCGTCCTGCCCGAAACCGGTGGCGGATACCGTGATCAGGTTCGGGTTTTCCTGGCGTAGGGTTTCGGGATCCAAAGACAATCTGGCCAGCGCCGCAGGCCGGATGCTCGAAATCGTCACATCGGCATCGATGAGCAACTTGCGCAACTGATCGCGACCGGTTTGCGTTTTGAGGTCGAGTACGACACTGCGCTTGTTACGGTTGGCCCCCAGAAAAGCGGCACCCATCAGCTTGTTGCGCGATGGCTGGACCTGGCGAAGAAGATCGCCCTCGGGGCCTTCGACCTTGATCACATCGGCCCCCAGATCGCCCAGCATCTGCGTCGCCAAAGGTCCGAAAACCACAGAAGTCAGATCGACGATCTTCACGCCTTGAAGGATCCCCGGTTTGTTCTCAGCGGCCATTTGGTTGTCCACCCTTTTAGTTGCCCACCGTTTTTATGAACGACGGCCGAACTCAGCGCGAAGGGCTTTGCCTTGCGCATCGAAGGCCGGGCAGGCACCCAGTGCCGTTTCACCGAGGCTGCGACGGATCGGGGGTGACGGGACGTTGATTTCACCGGACGGCGTGGCAATCACGGACCGGTCGAGCTGGGGGTGATCGGACAGGGTCGCCACATCGTTCACCGCGCCAGACGCAATGCCCGCAGCGTCAAGCCGCTTCAGCATCTCGGCGCGGTCATGCGAGGCGAACACGGCCTTGATGAGAACTTCGAGCGCGGGTTTGTTTTCAATTCGCGACGTGTTGTCATGGAACCGGGGGTCGGTTGCCAAAGCCGCATCGCCCAGTATGTGTTCACAGAACCGTTGCCATTCGCCGCTGTGCTGAACGGTAATGACGACAAGCTGACCGTCCTTGCATTCATAGGCCCCGTACGGGCAGATGACCGTGTGGTTCAGTCCGACACGAGGTGTCGGCTTGCCAAGGTAATCGTGATACAGCAGCGGAACCGACATCCAGTCGGCCATCACATCAAACATTGCCACGGAAACGCCGCTGCCCTTGCCGGTGCGATCACGCCCGACAAGTGCTTCGCAGATTCCAGCATGGGCTGTCATACCGGTGGCGATATCGCAGACCGACACGCCCACCCGTCCTGGTCCGTCGGGTGTACCGGTCACTGATGCCAGACCGCTCTCGCATTGCACCAGAAGGTCATAGGCCTTGGCGTCGCGCATCGGGCCGTCTTCGCCATATCCGGTGATGTCGCAGGTCACGAGACGCGGGAAGCTCTCTCTCAGAGTCGCGGAATCGAGCCCGAGCTTGGCCAGCGCGCCCGGCAGCAGGTTTTGAATAAACACATCTGCGTTTTCCAGCATCCTGAGCAGGATTTCACGGTCTTCGTCGGCTTTAATGTCCAAGGCGACCGATTCTTTGCCTCGGTTCAGCCATGTGAAATAGGCGCTTTCACCGTTGGCGGCGGTATCGTAGGCGCGGGCGAAATCGCCGGCTCCCTTGCGTTCGATCTTGATCACACGCGCGCCGGCATCGGCCAGCCGCGAGGAGCAAAAAGGCGCGGCGACTGCCTGTTCCAACGCAACGACGAGTTTGCCGGAAAGGGGGGCTAAGTCTGAACCTGACATGAGTTTCTCTCAATTGATCCTGAAAGGTTGACTAAATCTAACAAATGTTAGAAAGGTTATCAATACGCTTAAACAAAGACTGGGTCGCTTGAAGGAGAACGCCTATGCAGGATGCCAAAGGACCAGACCAGCTTTTCCAACGCGCGCTGGCAGAGGGAGAGATCCTGCTGCCCAAGTGCGACGACTGCGGGGCCTATCACTTTTTCCCGCGAGTCCTGTGTCCACATTGTCATGGCACCGCGATTTCGTGGAAGCAGGCCGGCGGCAAGGGACGGGTCCACACCACAACAGTCGTGCGCCGAAAGCCCGAACGGGGCGGCGACTACAACGTATGCGTCGTCGAGCTGGACGAGGGTGTCCGGATGATGAGCCGGGTCGAGGGCATTGCCCCGGGTGAGGTCGTCATCGACATGCCTGTAACCGCATTCGTGGGCGAGGCCGAGGGTGTTCCGGCCGTGCTTTTCAAACCGTCGGAGGGATAGGCCATGACCACTGAACTTCGGGGGAAATCCGCCATCGTGGGAACCGGTCATGCCGGTTTCGGAGAAGCCCATGGCCTGACGGCCTATGATGTCATGGCGCAATCTGCGCTTGCGGCGCTTGGCGATGCCGGGCTGAAACTGTCCGACGTCGACGGGCTGTTTTGCACCATGATGGAAGACAGCATGCCGGCGCTTATGGCGGCGGAGTATCTGGGCATCCAGCCCCGTTTCATTGATGGCACGATGTCGGGCGGTTCGTCCTTCGTAAACTACCTGACGTCCGCGACCATGGCGCTGGACGCCGGTCTGTGTGATGTCGCGCTGATTGTTTATGGCTCCAACCAGCGCACCGCGTCGGGCAGACTGGTGACCGCTTCACGTCCTCCGGCCTACGAGGCGCCGTATAATCCGCGCTATCCGATCTCGGCCTATGCGATGGCGGCGGCGCGGCACATGCATGAATATGGTACCACCCGCGAACAGCTGGCCGACGTGGCCGTTGCCGCGCGGGCCTGGGCGCAGCGCAACCCCGAAGCGTTCGAGCGCGGCCCGCTGACCCGCGAGGACGTGTTGGGTTCGCGCATGGTGGGCGATCCATTGACCGTGCGCGACTGTTGTCTTGTCACCGACGGTGGCGGCGCGATCGTAATGGTCCGCGCGGACCGCGCCCGGGATTTCCCGAAGGCACCTGTCTATGTGCTGGGCAGTGCTGCGGCAAGCTCGCACCGGCAGATTTCCCAGATGAAGGATTTCACCGTGACCGCGGCCCGCGACTCGGGCGCGCGCGCCTTTGCGGCGGCCGGAGTGACCCCTGCGGATATCCAGGCGGTCGAGCTCTATGATGCCTTCACCATCAACACGATTTTGTTTCTCGAAGATCTTGGGTTCTGCGCGAAGGGCGAGGGAGGGGCCTTTGTCGAGGGCGGACGCATCGCGCCTGGCGGCGTGTTGCCGGTGAACACGAATGGCGGCGGCCTGTCCTGCGTGCACCCCGGGATGTACGGCATCTTCACAGTGATCGAGGCTGCCCGTCAGATCCGTGGCGACGCGCCGGGCATTCA